>JBAYMI010000340.1:0-2985 GCA_041663625.1 Methanoregula sp. | reverse complement strand
CCGGAAAAAGGGGGCGCTGGAAGCCCGCTATTTTGCAGGTTTGAATGGGGTTTAATTCGCCCCGTTTTGAAAAATAACCCTGTAAATCAGGATTTTCCATGGGCGTGGACATCATTTCCCCTCCAGCCGGAAATGAGGATCGTCCTTTTGGCAAACGGGGCATTTTACGGGCTTATCTGACTTCAGCCCACCCCCCGGTCCCGGAGGGATCATCCATCGTGAGGATCCTCACCGGTGACAAGCATTTCACCGGTCTCGATGATGTGGTGCAGATACAATTCTCTCGCCGTCGTGACCCCCTCTAAAACGGTCATATTGGCGTCCGGTGAGTGGTTTTTTTCAGACAGGCTGAACCCTGTCCGGAAAAAGGGGGCGCTGGAAGCCCGCTATTTTGCAGGTTTGAATGGGGTTTAATTCGCCCCGTTTTGAAAAATAATCCCGTAAATCGGGATTTTCCATGGGCGTGGACATCATTTCTTCTCCAGCCGGAAATGAGGATCGTCCTTTTGGCAAACGGAGCATTTTACGGGCTTATCTGACTTCAGCCCCTTCCCCCTCCCGCTTCCGGAGAGGGATATCGATCCGGTACGGTGCCTTCTTCCAGTACGTTTCCCGGTAATGGGTGTTCCGGTAATTCTCCGCTGTGCTCTCCTCAATCTCCGCTGTGGTATCCGGCAGGATGTAAAATCTCCGGAATGCCCGCTCGTTCTGGGTCCGGAGCCAGAGCTCGCGGATCACGAACGGCGGAACGGGAAGTGACCGGATCTCGGCGACAATGTCCGGGTATTTCTTCTCGATTATGCAGTCTTCGCCCGGCCCGTACCGCACTTTCATGAGTCTTACCGCCACCATCACGGTACCGCGGTACATGAAACCATCGAACGGTACATCCGGATCGGTGTTTGTTGCCCAGTGGTATCCCATGCTGTGCGCCAGCTGCTCTCCCTCACCTTTCAGGTCTGCCGGAATTCGTCCTTTCACTCGTGTCTCCTCCCGTGTCTGCTCTAAAAATTCACGCGGAATTATTTCTCTAAGTGAATGAACGTAATGGTGATATGCTTTCTTGTCCAGGAATCCCGGGAAAAAAGCGGGTGCATCCGGTGCGATTATTGTCCCGCAGCGATCCGCCATATCTCTTTGGGCACCGCGATCTCGAACCGGGCGCCGATGCCAAGGTAACCCGTCTCGCGGATCGTGATGCCCGTGATCGCAAGGATCTCCCGGGCAAGGAAGAGACCAAACCCGGTGTTCTTCCCGTACCCTTTCTCAAAGATCTTCTCTTTCAGTTCCGGGGCGATCCCGGCACCATCGTCCTCGATGATAATCACAAGCCCGTCCGGCGCCCGCTCGCAGCGGACCGTAATCCTGGTCGCCTTCCCGCCGTGCCGTGTCACATTCTCAAAAATATTGAAGAAGACCCGTTCAAGCATAGGGTCCGCCAGGATCTCAATCGACCTGCAGGTCCTAGAGAGGGTAACATCCGCCCTTTCGGTTTTTGTCACGGTCTCATCAAGCCGGAACCAGGCCGGGGTACGGACACCCAGCTCCTGGTAGGTCTTCGTGAACGCGATCTGGCGGGAGATGGTATCAGCGGTTGCCTCGATCTTGCATAAGAAATCGGCAATGACCGGATCGGGACTCTTCATCTCCGCCAGCCGGACATATCCGTTCAGGACAGTGAGCTGGTTCACCACATCATGGCGGGTGATGCTGTTGAGAAGGTTGAGTTTCCGGTTTGCTTCCTGGATTGCCTGCTCCATGGACTTTCGTTCGGTGATGTCCCGGATGATCTCTTCGGTGCCGGCGGTGCTGCCATCTTCTCCTATGAGGAAATGAATGTTGAGCGATACCCAGAAGGTTGTGCCATCCCTGCGCACCATCCTGACGGTGGTATCGGCAATTTTCCCCAGGTTCAATCGCTGAAGTAACTCCATTCGCAGTCCGGGATCCATGTACAGGGCTGCAACTGGTGTCCCGACCACCTCATCCGGTGAAGGGTAGCCGTACATCCGGGCTGCCGCAGGATTTGCCATGGTAATCTTCCCGTCACGGTCTACCCGTAAGTAGGCGTCCTGCATATGCTCGAGGATAAGCCGGTACTTCTCCCCGCTCTCGCGCAACGCCACTTCTGCCCGTTTGCGATCCGTTACATCCCGGACATTTGCGAGGACAATGGGCTGGTTTTCCATCTCAATCCGGGTGAGGTAGACCTCTACATCAAAGAGCGAACCATCCTTTGGGCGGCGGGCCTGCCAGGGAAAAAGATGCTCTTTTCCCGAGAGAACTTCTCTCCATATCTCCTGGGATTTTTCGAGACTCATGCGGGTGTCAGGCCCGGTAAAATCATCAATCGTAAGGGCGAGCGCTTCTTCCCTGGTTACCCGGTACATCCCGAGCATGGTGGCATTCACATCGAGTACCCTGCCATTAAGATCGCTGATGAATACCGCATCGTACGAGTGGTCGAGGAACGTCCGGACCGTGTCCCGTGCCTGCTGGATCTCCTGATCTGCCCGTTTCCGGTCCGTGATATCCCGGACGAAAACCAGTTCGCTGTCCCTGCCCAGGTACCTGAACGATACCCGTGAAACCTCGACGTCCACTTCGGTTCCGTCCAGCCGGATGTAGATCCCCTCCAGCGGCTGTGCCGGGTCAGGGTTGTCATCGGGCTCGCAAATTCGTTCCCTTATTTTCTCGTGGTGCTTTGTATGGATCCGGTCAAGGAACGGGGTTCCCACCAGTTTTTCACCGGAAGAGACCCCGAAGAGCCTGAGTGCGGCCGGGTTCAGGTACACGAATTTTCCCTCCGCCCGGATGTAGATGGCATCAGGTGCACCTTCGATAACTTTCCGGAACGTCTCTTCGCTCTCCCGCGCCAGATCTTCAGCAAACTTCCGCTCGGTGATGTCGGTGAGCAGGTGGAGGGTTGCCGGTCTTCCCTGCCAGGTGATCTCTGCCGATGAAAGGAAAACCCAGGCCGGCCTG
>JBAYMI010000339.1:0-2999 GCA_041663625.1 Methanoregula sp. | reverse complement strand
TTCGCAACTGGTTTCTTCAGCGCAGTTTTCTTTGCTGCGGGATTAACGGCTGCTTTTGCCTTCGCGGAGATACGCTTTGCAGCGGCCTTCTCTGGAACCGGCTTTGCGCTGTTTTTCTTTGACGCCACCCTGACTTTTGCCGGTTTCGTTGCGGCTTTCTTCGCAGGAGTACTCTTTGCACCGGGCGCTGCCTTCGTTGTCTTCTTCGTGATCCGCTTTGCCACGCTGTTATAGGTTGCCATCACGTCGCCCTTCTCGAAGCGGTACACGTCCTTATCGAGCGACTCGCCGGTCTTCTTGTCCCAGAGGCGCATCGAGTCCATGCTGATCTCGTCGCCAAGGTAGATCGTCTTGCCCTCGCGGCCAAACTCAATCTTGAAGTCCACGAGCGTGATGCCCTGCGCCGCCATCAGTTTTACCAGAAGCGCATTGATCTTCAGGGCCGCCTTCTTGATCGCCGCGAGCTCGGTCGCGGTTGCGAGTTTCAGCGCAACGATCAGGTCGTCGTTGAGCATCGGGTCGTGCCGGGAGTCGTCCTTGTAATCGATCACGATGACGGGCGGGTTGAGTTTCGTCCCTTCCTTGAAGGGATAGTTCCGCACGATCGATCCTGCCGCGAGGTTGCGCACGATCACTTCGAGCTTGATCATATCGAGTTCCCGCACAACCATGTGGCGCGGGTCGATCATCTTCACGAAGTGGGTCTTCACACCGTTCTTCTCCAGGTACTCGAAGATAAAGGCCGAGACTTCTGCATTGTAACTGCCCTTGTTCTTGAGATTGTCCTTCTTGCCGCCGTCAAATGCGGTGATGTCGTCGCGGAATTCCACGATTAACTGCCCTTTTTCGTCCGTGCGAAACACGGACTTTGCCTTGCCGGTATAGAGGAGATTCTTCTGCTTCAAGATCCACTGCTCCTTGCCTGTACTCTTTGTGCGAGCCGGTTTATCAGGGGTTGCATGCCGGGGTCAAACCAGCCGCGTTCGATATACTTCGGGTAGATGCAGAGCCTTTCTACGAGGTTCGCGTCACCGGCGATCTTTTTAAGTTCCTCCAGCGCCGGCCACGGGTGTTCCGGGTTGACGTAATCGATGGTAAGGGGAGAAACGCCCCCGAGGTCGTCGACCCCGCAGGCGATCAGCCTGCTCGCATCGATCAGGTTGGGCGGGATCTGGATCGCGATATCCGGCTGGAGGATCTCCTTTGCCATACGGATCGTTGCAGCGATCTCGTCCGTTGACGGCACCGGGCTCTGTGCGAGCGGGGTGCCGGGCTTGGGGCAGAAGTTCTGGATAATGATCTCCTGGATGTGGCCGTAGCGCTTGTGGATATTGCGGATTGCGTAGAGCGAGTCCTCGCGGTCGGCCAGGGTCTCGCCAATCCCGAGGAGCAGGCCGGTGGTGAACGGGATCTTCAGTTTCCCCGCGTCCTCCATCATCGCGAGCCGGACATCCGGCGATTTCCCCACCGAGGTCGCGTGGGCCGGGATCTCCGCGGTGGTCTCCAGCATCAGTCCCATGCTCGCGTTCACCGGGCGCAGCCGTTCCATCTCCTCGTACGTGAGGATGCCGGCGTTCGTGTGGGGGAGGATCCCGTATTCGATCGCCTTCCTGCACATCGCCTCGCAGTAATCGAGGATCGTGGCGTACCCGAGCGGGGCGAGCATCTCAAAAAAGCCCGGCTCCTCCTCCGGCCGTTCGCCGAACGTGAAGAGCGCCTCGGTGCAGCCGAGTGCAGCCCCGTTCTCCAGGGTCTTCTCAACAGATGCCTGTGCCATGATGCACCCCTCCTGCACCGGTGTCCGGAAGCAGCAGTACCCGCACCGGTTCCGGCATGCGGTCGTGAGCGGGAGGAAGACATTGCGCGAGAAGGTTATCGTGCGTCCCTGCATGTATATGGGATTCTCCTTGTGAGAAATAAATAGCTGGGGAACTAGGGCCTGCACCAGCGGTCCTGTGCGGGTCCGGAGATGATAATCATAAATAATCCGCAGCGTATACATCACTATTTGATTATCAGGCCGTGAATTATCACGGGTTATATACGGAGGCAGTTGGTGACAGGGGATCAGGAGTGCGGGAATGCCGGGCAGGATCAGGCTGGTGTCCCCCTGTCTCCGCAGGAGGAGATCGCGAACCTGAAAGCCCGGATCGCGTTCCTTGAGAACAAACTCAATCTCGTTGGCAGCGTGACCCGGCACGATGTCCTCAACCAGCTGACCGCGATTGTCGGCTACAATGAACTGCTCGGCATGACCTCCATGGACGAGACGCAGAAGTCGTACCTTGAGCGGGAACGGTTTGCGTCTGACAAGATCCGCCGCCAGTTCCGGTTTGCCAAAGATTACCAGAACATTGCGGCAGAACCCCCCCGGTGGCAGGATCTGGGCGGCGTCATCCATGCTGCCCGGGAATCTCTTGATAACCCGGATATACGGGTCATTGACCTGACCGGCAAGATGCGGGTCTTTGCCGACCCCCTTCTCGAACGTGCTCTCTTCCATATCTTCGAGAATACCCTGCGCCATGGCGGTACGGCAACAGAGATCCGCATCACCCTGAATGACGAGGGGGATCACGCCCTGCTGGTCATCGAGGATAATGGTGCCGGCATCCCGGCAGCCGACAAGGACAGGATCTTTGGGCGGGGCGTTGGCAAAGGGACCGGCTGGGGTCTCTTCCTGGTCCGGGACATCCTCGCGATCACGGGCATCACGATTGCCGAGACCGGCGAGCCGGGCAAAGGTGCCCGCTTCGTTCTCACGCTGCCGGCAGGGACCTATCAGGAGAACGGCATAGTGTCCTCGGTACTGTAAAAAAAATTTCAGCGGTTCCCGGATCATACCGGGCCGGATCGCATTTTGGGTGCAGACACCGGGCTGGTGCTGCGAACGATACCTTCCGGCAGGACCGATGCAAATCCGAAGCCTTTTGATAAATGTAGTAAAATATTATTTTGAATTTCCATGCGAACCGGACTGAAGGTTTCCCTGCGGGAAG
>JBAYMI010000338.1:0-3006 GCA_041663625.1 Methanoregula sp. | reverse complement strand
CGTATCGTCCTTTTTTCGTCATATCAGAACTTCCTGCATGCGGCGATGAACGCCTCAATTTTTGTATGGTCCTTGATCCCCGGCGAGACCTCGACCCCGCTTGCCACGTCCACCGCATAGGGATGGACCTCGCGAATTGCCCTGTCAACGTTTGCCGGAGTCAGGCCTCCGGCGAGGATGACCGGCACGTGCGACCGCTTCACGGCCTCTTTTGCATGATCCGCGTCAAACAGTTTTCCTCCCCCGTGACTTTCATCCACGATCACAGCAGCGCAGTCATCCGGCAGCGGATCGCCCCGAGCGATCACGCGGATTATTTTTGGGCCGGGTGACCTGTCGAAGACGAACGGGTGGAAGATCTGGATTGCGGAGGGATGGAGCGCGATGATCTCGTCAAGTTCTTCTCTCGATTGCGTGTGCGTCACGGCAACCGTTGCGGTGAAGGGCCCGACCGCATTGAAGATCTCCCGTGCACGGTCAGGTGTTACTGATCGTTTCGAGTCGCTGAAGAGCACGACACCGATTGCGTGTGCCCCGGCCTTTTCCGCGTAACGGGCATCTTCCGGCCGGGTGATCCCGCAGATCTTTATGCGCATACGAATTCCTCCAGTTTCTTTCCTGGTTGTTCATGTGCCATGATAGACGACCCGATCAGGAACGCATCGCAGTAATTCCGCATCTCACGTATGTCATCGGCAGATCGCATACCGCTTTCGGATACGATCAGCCTGTCCTTTGTGCGGATCTGCCCCGAAAGCAGCCTTGTGTTCGAACGATCGATCGTCATCGTGGAGAGGTCGCGGTTGTTGATGCCGATGAGTGCCGCCCGCGTGCCCAGCGCAGCTTCTGCTTCGGGTGCGGTACGGACCTCAACCAGCGGTTCGAGATGGTAGTCCATGGCCAGATCAACGAAGGCCGGGAGTCTCCTGCCCAGCACTGCCGCGATCAGGAGCACCGCATCCGCCCCGAGCGCCCGTGATTCTGCGATTTGGCGCTCGTCGATGATGAAGTCCTTGCGGAGCACCGGTATGTCCACAGCGGTCTTTACCCGTGCGATATCCTTACCGGTTCCCCCGAAGAAGTACGGTTCGGTCAGCACCGAGAAGGCAACACACCCGGCCCCGGCAAGGACGCCGGCCATCTGTGCCATGTCCACGTTGCGGCGGATGATACCCCTGCTGGGGGATGCACACTTGATCTCGGCAATAACGGCGTTTTTCCCGGTCTTCCCCCGGATAGCTCCGGTAAGGCTTGCGATATCGCGCGTGGGCGGTTCCGGGAACGAGGTCGGCATCAGTGCCACCCGCTTTTCGGTCCGTCGGACTATATCGTCAAGGATCATGCTGCACTCCCCGTTACCTGTACGAGGGCATCCAGCCGTTCAAGGGCATTTCCCGAATCGATGGAGGTTCCCGCAAGGGCAATACCCTCGTGCAGGTCGCGTGCCCTTCCCCCCACGTAGATTGCGGCCCCGGCATTCATGAGCACGATATCCCGGCCGGCACCTCGTTCCCCTGCGAGGATCTCCCGGATGATGCGGGCATTCATTGCGGCATTCCCCCCCGTCAGGTCGGCGAGCTGCGCAGGGGCGATACCATATGTCCCGCAGTCCAGGGTGTACGAACGGATTGCATTATCCTGAAGTTCCGACACCAGGGTCTCCCCCGTTGTCGTGATCTCGTCAAGCCCGCTCCCATGAACCACCATCGCCCGGGAGAGCCCGAGCAGGCGGAGGACTTCTGCCATCGTACCGGTCAGGTCCCGGCTGTAGACGCCCAGGACCTGAGCCTGCGCCCCGGCGGGATTCGCGAGCGGGCCAAGGATGTTGAAGACTGTCCGGCAACCGATCTCCTGTCGGGCCGTCATCACGTGGCGCATGGCCGGGTGATGCAGCGGCGCGAAAAGGAAAGCAATGCCGATCTTCTCGACTATCCGGGCCTGGGTATGCGGATCGGCGGCAATGTTTACTCCCAGCGCCGAAAGAACGTCCGCTGAACCACAGGTACTGCTCACGCTCCGGTTGCCATGTTTGACCACCGGTATACCTGCCCCTGCCGCAACGAGCGCTGAAGCAGTACTGATATTGAACGTATGCGTCCCGTCACCTCCGGTGCCGCAGGTGTCGACCAGCATCCCCTTCGTAACCGGCCTGACCGCGACCGCGTGCCGGCGCATCACCCGGGCGAATGCCGCGATCTCTTCCGGGCTCTCTCCTTTCATGTGAAGGGCTGCAAGAAATGCCCCGATCTGCGCCTGGGTGGCCTTCCCCTCCATGATCGTGTCCATGATCGCGGCTGCATCAGCCTCATCCAGATTCTTCTGGTCCATGAGATGCAGGATAACCTCCCTGAACATCATGATGCCACCCCGGGCCCGTACAGGAAATTTCTGATGATCCGGTCACCCTCTGCCGAGAGAATACTCTCCGGGTGGAACTGAACGCCTTCTATGGGGAAGGTGCGGTGGCGTACGCCCATGACATATCCGTCATCCGCGCTGGTGGCAGTCACCTCGAGTTCGTCAGGAAGGGACTCCCTGCGGGCAACAAGGGAATGGTACCGGGTTGCGGTAAAAGGAGTCGGGATCCCGTCAAAGATCCCCTTCCCGTCATGCCGGATGGCCGAGGTCTTGCCATGCATCAGGTGCGGTGCCCGGATAACGTCTCCCCCGAATGCGGTGCAGATTGCCTGGTGTCCGAGACAGACACCGAGGGTCGGGATCTTCCGGCTCATGGTCTCTATCACGTCGAGACATACCCCGGCATCCTGCGGTGAGCCCGGGCCTGGCGAGAGGATGATCCGGTCGCAGCCGGTCTTCTCCAGTACGTCAAGGGGGGTATCGCAGGGCAGGACTACCGGTTCTGCACCGAGCTTTCCCACCTGCTGGTACAGGTTGAAGGTGAAACTGTCGTAACAGTCCACAATCAGTACTCTCATGAGCATGCCCCCGAATGCTCGATCGCCCGGATCATAGCGGCGGCCTTGTTCTCGGTCTCTTTCCACTCGT
>JBAYMI010000337.1:0-3031 GCA_041663625.1 Methanoregula sp. | reverse complement strand
GCAGCCAAGAAGACTGCCGGGGATGTCAAAGCCGGTGCAGCAAAAGCCACGGCAACGGTGAAAAAAGAGACCATGAAAGCATCGGACAGTATCGGGAAGGCTGCTGCGAAGACCGCCGATACCGTGAAAAAAACCGTGAAGAAAACAGTGAAGAAGGCGAAGGGCAAGGATGCTCTCTGATCGCGCCCGTTCTTGCGCAGGACAGAGGCAACCCGTGATGTGGTGAAGCAGCAATGGCAACAGATGTAGTGGTGGCACCAAGTGGGCTGATCACGGACACCGTTATTCTGGGAATCCTCGTGGTTCTCGGGATGGTGATCATCTACCTCATCATCCGTGAGGTCCGGATCATGAAGACCGCAAACCGTTCGATTGAACTGGAACTGGAGAAGGACAAGCTCAAACTCCTCCAGCAGCACGAGGCATCGAAGGGGTTCCCGTTCACCCGGCTCTCACCGGAGCAGATCGGGAATATCAAACAGGTTGAAGATGAGATCTCGGCCCGTGAAACCAATATTTTCGCCAAGGAAAAACTCCTTGATACGCGCCTGACCCGGCTCGAACAGTTCGTCAAAGAGAAGAAACTGGACAACCTCCTGGGCAATGTCCAGGAACAGGAAAAGAAGGTGAAGTAAATGTACATCAACCAGAATCCGGACCAGCATGCGACCGGCGATTCGTTCTGGGACCAGTTCTCGCACATCCCCGGGGCAATTGAATCCCGGGTCCCCACGTTCGATAAATCGCTTGACTCCTATTTCGATCAGCGCTTCGCCGCGATCATCGAGGAATGGGACCTCGTGACCGAGAGCGATCTGGAGCGGCTCGAAAGCCGGCTCTCCCGCGTAACCGATGATATCAGCGTGCTCTACGAAGGAAAGATGGCTATCGAGACGCGGGCAAAGAATCTGGATGATCTGATCTCGTCCCTGGAGAAGTCATTATGATCGGCATGGATTCCTATCTCAATGCCTACGTGGACCGCCGGATGAAGTACATTGTTGAGGAATGGGACCTCTCCACGGGTGCGGATCTCTCCGATTTCACGGAACGGCTGTATGCGCTGGAGCAGGAGATCCCCCGGATGCAGGCGTTCGAGCACGCCGCGGCGGACAAGCTGACCGAGCTGGAAACCCGTGCACGGAAACTGAAGGGGATGATCTGACATGGATCTCCTGACCTTCATCATCCTCGTCATCATCCTGTGTGTCGTCCTCTTCCTGGTGTATTACTTCTTCCGGGGCGCAAAAGGGGATCTCTCGTTTGCCCGCCCGGTGGAGAGCCGGGTCGATGAGTACCTTGACCGCCGGTTCCAGCAGATGGTCGACGAATGGGAGCTGGTCTCCCACCCGCGGCTCCAGAACTTCAAAGAGAAGAACTTCAAAGAGATTGAATCGGACGAGGCACGCCTTGCCGAACTGAATGATTACGAGGCCGGCATGCAGACCACGCTGACCTCGCTGGAGGCACGTCTTGACTCTCTGGAAAAAGAGCTTGCCCGGAAGGGAAGCGCCAAAAAATAAGGATACTCCCGACCGATTCCGCGAACTGAAAAAAGAGATCGTGGTGATGCGCAGGCAGGGGGAACCTCCAATCAAGGATCCCCACACGTTTGCACAGTACATGTGCGATCTCTGCAGCACGCCCCACCCGGTATCCGGGCTCCGCCAGTGCGTGCTCTGCGGGAGGTGGGCGTGCGATGCCTGCTGGAAAGACGAATATTATTCCTGCAAGTCCTGTGCCGGATTGATCAAGATTCATTCGATGAAGGGTAAGGAATAGATCCGTTCCCTCTTTTTTCCTTCGTGTGGAGTAATCGCAGTGAGATCATCCATTGTGCGGTTGCCGGTGATTTCATCTTACGCTGCCGCCCGCACGCTGATATCCATATCGGCAATTTTCCGGTACACCTTTGCCGTCTCACTTTGTGTCCACCGGTCGAAGACGAGCGACTGGAACGGCTGCCAGATCGTCACCCAGCAGAAGATGACAAGGACATTCTCGATCACCTCAACGAGGGGGTCGCCTTTGAGCTGGGAACAGATGGCAATGCCGATGAAGGAGGGAATACAAACCGCGAGCGTCAGTCGGATCTCCCGGAGACCGACCCGCTGGGTCAGCCTCATGCTCCGCTGTACCTCGCCCGACCGGAGCCGGAAGTGGGATCGCACCGCAGAAACAATGGATGCGTCCCGGCCCGGTGTCAGGTCGGTTGCGGGAAGCGAGATCTCGATCCGGTCGCAGAGTACCTTCCGGGATCTCTTCTGGGGATCCAGCACGGTACGGAATATCTGCTCTTCGGCCCTGCCAGAGATCTCCCGGCACTCCTCCGGTGACGGGTCATCCGTATCGAAGAGATGGGCAATGGTCCTGAACGGTACATGTGCTGTTCCATTTGCGATCGTCTGTGGTTCCGGCATGGCGGGTCACCGATACCTGCGTATCGTACGAGGAGGTTTTGCGGCGCGGAGGATAACCGTTTCCCCACGCCTCCCTCATGACCCGAGCGTTCATAAGGAAGTAAATCAATCCCCCTCTGATCAGAAGCAGAGGCACCATGGCTGAACCCGTCTCCCAACAGAAAATGACCTCGAAAGAGTTGATGATCGTCATCGTCATTGCGCTCGGCTCGTTCATGGCCGGTCTCGATGCAACGATCGTGAACATTGCGCTCCCCGCGATTGCAAAATCCTTCGAGGTCTCCACGGTGATGGTCTCGTGGGTGCTCAACGCGTATCTCATCATCCTCGTCAGCCTCCTGCTCGCGGCGTCCCGCCTCGGGGACATGAAGGGGTACCGGAATATCTTCCTGGGCGGGTTTGTCCTGTTCACCCTCGGGTCAGCGCTCTGCGGATTGTCCCCCACGATTGGAACGCTCATCTTTGCACGGATGGTCCAGGCCGTGGGCGGTGCGGTCATCTCGGCTCTTGGCGCAGTGATGGTCACGTCCTACCTCTCACCCTCTCTACGGGGCCAGGCGCTGGGGATCGTTGCCATGTTCACCATGCTTGGGGCAGCCCTCGGCCCGGTG
>JBAYMI010000336.1:0-3044 GCA_041663625.1 Methanoregula sp. | reverse complement strand
TCGGTGAAGTGCAGCGGCCAGCAGATCATCCAGAACAAGGGCTCCACCGTGTATGGCCCCGGGGAAGCGATTGCATCTCTCGTACGGACGGTGCTGTCCGATGAAAACCGTATCCTGACGGTGTCCGCGTTTATCCATAAGGAAGTGCATAGTATCGGCAATGTCTGTATCGGTGTACCTGCCCGCATCAACCGCGACGGTGTCTTCCCGATTACCATACGGCTTGATGAGTCGGAAGTGATCGCGTTCCGCGAGTCCGTGGAAAAGATCCGTGCCAGTACCGATGCGGTAATTAATGCGCTTGAAGCAGAACGGATGTAAATCCGGATAGATTAGAAAATCAGAAAAAAGAAACGGTCTGACCGGTTAAGTCAGGGTCACTTCGATGATCTCTGCCCGTTCGACACCGGGTATTGCACCGATCGTCTTTTCGAGCGTGTCCGTCTCGCCACCGGCATCGTTGACGATGGCAGCGAACTTGATTGCCTTGAGACCGAAGCCTATTGGCTCTTCCTGGACATCCTGAATGCCGGGTAATTTCTCTTTGAGTGCCTTTTTCAGCTGCTCGAGGTTCACCTCAGGTGAATCGGGCATGACCCTCATGATGACGGCAACACTGCCCATATCTCACGGTCCCCCGAATCCACATTTCGGGCAGGTATAGGGGATACTCTGCTCCCGGCACCGGTAACACCGGTTGATCTCAACACCGCACGCGGGGCAACCGAATTCTGTTGCTCCCTCATCTGCAAGCGGAGCATTGCAGGATGTACACTTCTTATCAGACATTATGACTCCTCCAAGGATTCCTATAGTATCTCTTTTGGATCCTTTAAAAGGTTGTACTGATTGATATGCGTGCCTGGCACCGTATCCCCTTTGAGGAATCGTGCGAGATTTTCCGGGCGTGAGCCATTGAACATGAATGTATTTACCCGTTTTTCGAGGACGTAGGGGATGAACAGCGGATCAACAGCCTCCGTCTCCAGCGGAGCGTTCACGTTTTCCAGCAGGGTGTCTCCTATTGCGATCCCGTCAATGGATTTGAGGAGGACAAGATCGAGGCGGAGTTCTGCGGCAACCCATGCCGCGATGGTGTCGGAAGTGATGTCCCATGAATGGGGCAGGGGATCCTGCTCTCTCATGAGGGTTGTGGGTAACAGGATCGTGGTATGCTCTGGTACCGAGAGCAGTTCTGTAACGGGAAGCCCGTGTGAGGCAATGTAGTGGCCGTACCGGTCCATGGCCCCGATTGCTTTCCAGTGTGCGGTCTCGTCATCAAGACCGGCGTCCCTGACTGCGTTGGCAAAGGGTCCCCCACCGGGGATGATCAATAACGGACGTGCCGCAGATCGCAGGATGGGAACAAGGGCGGGAACGGAGTTGTACAAACTTCCTCCAAGTTTCACTACTATGGCCGCGTCCCTTGGTCCGGAAAATGTCAGGTTGTCTGCGCTCATATTTTTATGTAAATATTCCGCATATCGTATATATTGCAGCAGCAAATAAAATGTATATGCGCTGCTTCCTCTGTGTCATCATCCTCATGATCTGCATGGTCCATGCGGGGGCCGTATCACCGATCCGTATTACTGAGTTCTGCCCGGATCCTTATCTTCATGATGATGCTGATGAATATTTGGTCCTTTCCGGGGATGGTTTGCTGGACGGGATTACTGTATCTGACGGGAAGAGCGGTTTTCGGTTCCCTCCCGGCAGCACCGTGACCGGAGGCATAACTGTTGCGCGGAACGGGACCGCGTTCATACAGAGCCATGGGCAGCCTCCGGATTACGAATGGCAGGACACGTCTTCGTCAATTCCTGACGTGATCAGCACCAAACAACTCCGGATGGCCAATACGAATGACGTCCTGATGCTGTATGTGAACGGGCAACTGGTCCAGCAGGTTGCGTGGCCTGCCGATGTCAAACCCCGGGAGGGGCAGGTTCATTTTCTTGAAGGGGACGCCTGGGATCCGCGCACCCTGATGCTCGGGCAGTCGCGTTTCCTGTCTGCGGAATTCAGCGATGTTACGGTGACCGCGTTTGTTTCGCCCGATTGTTCAGACGAGGTGTTTGGCATGGTGATCGGTAATGCCTCGCAGGAGATCCTGCTTAATGTGTACGAGTTCTCGAACCCCTCAATGGCGGATGCGCTTGCCCGCGCCCGTGCCCGGGGGGTTGCTGTACAGGTGCTGGTCGAAGGCGGGCCGGTGGGGGGTATCGGGCAGGAAGAAAAGGCTGCGCTCTGGCAGGTGAACCGGAGCGGTATCCCCGTATACGCAATGCTGTCATCAAAAGCCGTGCATGCCCCCTACCGCTACAATCACGCGAAGTACGTGGTGATCGACCGGTACAATGTCCTGATCGCCAGTGAAAACTTCAAGTACAGCGGGTTTGCAGCAGATGGGACGACCGGGAACCGGGGGTGGGGCGTTGTCCTTTCCGACCGCGCCACGGCCACCTACTTTGCATCTGTGTTCGGGACCGATATGAAAAGCCCGTCAGTGGTTCCTTATCCGGGTGAACCCGGGAAAAATGAGACCCCCTCCACGGAGCGGCATACGGTGGAGTTCACGCCCCGCACGTTCGAAGGGGCAACCGTGAGCCCGGTCCTTGCACCAGATACCAGTTCCAGGATCACGGACCTGATAAACTCGGCAGAACAGAGCATCGATATCGAGGAAGCCTACATCACCAACGAGACCCGTTTCTCTCTCAATCCGTATCTCTCCTCGGCGATCAATGCCTCGCGGCGCGGCGTCCATGTCCGCGTCCTGCTGGACTCCTACTGGTTCAATGTCGAAGGGAAGAACGACAACGACGAGATGGTGGCTCTTATCAACCATATCGCGGCTGCGGAGAACCTGCCCCTTGAAGCGCGCTGTGCAGAACTCCGCACAAACCAGATCGAGAAGATCCACAACAAAGGAGTGATCGTCGACGGAAAGCGGGTACTGGTGAGCAGCATCAACTGGAACAGCAATTCCCCGAACTTCAACCGGGAAGCGGGTGTCATCATCGATCATCCGGGAGTTGCCG
>JBAYMI010000335.1:0-3045 GCA_041663625.1 Methanoregula sp. | reverse complement strand
CTGATCAAGTACAAGGGTGCGGTTCCCGGTTTTATCGTCCCGCTCGCAGCCTACAGCCTGGTGATCGGTACGATTCTCATCACGATCTTTTCTCTCCTGATCTTCGGTGGGATTACCTATGCCGCATTCATCCTGTATCCCGGTATCGAGGCGGGGAACCGGCAGCGCAATATCGATGCAACCCTGCCGTATGCAATCAATTACGTCACCTCGATGTCCACTGCCGGTATCACCCCGGCAGAGGTGTTCCGCCTCCTGGGCGACAGCCCGATCTATGGGGAAAGTTCGGTAGAAGCCCGGTATGTGGCCCGCGAGATCGATATCTTCGGCAGGGATCTCGTCGACGCCCTGAGGCTGGTTTCCGCGAGCACGCCGAGCAAGCGGATGAAGGAGTTCCTGCAGGGTGCCATGGCGAGCATATCGAGCGGCGGCAACCTCACGGAGTATTTCCGGATCAAGGCCGACCAGTATGCCCTTGAGAACCGGCAGACCCAGAAACTCTTTCTCGATACCCTGGCGCTTATCTCGGAATCCTATGTCACGGCCATGGTCGCAGGAACGCTGTTCCTGATCATCCTCCAGTCCATCATGTCGGTGATATCGGGGGACAATAATCCGATGTTCCTCTATGCGGTCATCTACCTTATGATACCTCTGGGAAGCATTGCATTTGTGGTCATGATCAGCACCATGACTCCGGAGACCTGATTATGGGCATACAGAATATTCTCGGAAAGGTTACCGGTAAAGCCGGGGTACCGGATGCTCCCGTTGCGGCCAAGACTCCCGGGCCGGGGAGATCCTACCTGAACACTGCCGAAGAAGAGCAGCTCAACGAGATCACTGAAAAGATTGAGCAGGAACGGAAGAACCGGGAAGGGATGGGGAAGTTCCTGAAACACCCCCTCCAGGTTCTCACGGAGCGACCCGAGAACATCCTGGTTGTCTGCATCCCCGTCGCCCTCCTGGTTTTTTTCGGGGGTTTCATCTTCATGGTGAAGATCTACGGCATGCGGGTACTCTTCACTACCACGTCCGTGGATGACTTCCTGGTATTTGCCGTCATGATTGCCATCGTCCCGGTAGCGCTCCTCGATTTCAAGGAACAGGTCCGGGTCAAGAACCTGGAGAATGCCCTGCCCAACTTCTTCCGTGACCTTGCCGGTATGAACGACTCCGGTATGACCCTGCCGAATGCAGTTCATATTGTGGCTACATCCGAGTACGGGACCCTGACTCCCCATATAAGGAAACTCGATAATGAGATGTCATGGGGCGTCGGGTTTGTCGAGGCACTCTACCGTTTCGGCAAAGGGCTTGGCACAACGCTTGCAGACCGGAGCGTTGACCTGATTGCAAAGGCAAGCAAGGCCGGCGGCGATGTCAGCGAGGTGCTGCGTGCGGCAGCAAAAGATACCTTTGAAGTTGTCAACCTCCAGTCAGAACGATCCAACAACATGCTGATCTACGTGGTCATCGTGTTCGTTTCGTTTGCCGTCTTCCTCTTTGTCATTGCCATCCTTGTCTCCTCCTTCCTGACCACGATGGCGACAGCGGGTGCATCGGCAAGCGCTTCCGGTGCAACGGGTTTCGGCGGGAACGTGGATATCTTCGTGTACAAACGGCTCTTCTCCCATGCAGCCATGATGCAGGGATTCTTCTCGGGCCTCGTGGCCGGGCAGATGGGCGAAGGCAGGTTTATCGGCGGCCTGAAATACTCGGCGATCATGCTCCTGATCGCATGGGTAACCTTCCGGTTTTTCATCTGATCTCTTTTTTCGCGAGTGCTCTGAATGGGCACCGTATTACGGAAATGTAAAAAAAAGGGTATCTGTATGATCAGGAAATATTTTCCATATTGTAACCTTTGAGGGTCAGGAGTTCCTTGACCCGTTCCCGGTGGTTGCCCTGCAGTTCAATGGAATTTCCTTTCACGGTTCCACCGCAGGCAAGTTTGCTTTTCATGAATTTCGAAAGATCTTCAAGATCGATATCAGTTGGATCAAGCCCCTCGATAACGGTCACTTCTTTGCCGTACCGGCGTTTATTGACTTTGACATTGATCCTTTGCTGTTCCTTTGCTACCTCCTCACAGATACATAGTTCCTTAGGTAGACCACACGTCGGGCAAATCCCACCAATCATTGCATGTATTTTTTAAGTCTCTCTTTATTTATGTCTTGGCATTGTCTGGCGGAAAATTTCTTTTTTTTCAGGAAATTGGGGGTATTTCTGGCAGTACACGTACTTTTCCGGTCGTATTTCAGTAGTGAAGAGTATCTGTTTTTATGATCCGGAGCACGATCTTATACCAACGATGTCACTGTTTGTGGTGGGAACCTCATCTCATGTGGGAAAGAGCGTGACGGTAGCTGCAATCTGCCGGTGCCTTGTCCGCCGCGGGATCCCGGTTGCCCCGTTCAAGTCCCAGAACATGAGCCTGAACTCATTCGTGACTCCTGAAGGGGGGGAGATCGGCATGGCGCAGGCAATGCAGGCAGCTGCTGCACGGGTGAACCCCCACACGGACATGAACCCGATCCTCCTCAAGCCGAAGGGCGACTGCGTCTCGCAGGTTATCCTGAACGGGAGGCCGTACAGGGATGTCCGGATAACCGAGTATTACAAGGAGACCCCCGAACTGCTGGAGCAGGCGCTTGCTGCCTACGACCGGCTGAAGGCGGAGTATGGCGAGGTTGTCGTGGAAGGTGCCGGCGGGGCCGCGGAGCTGAACCTCTATGACCGGGATATTGCAAACACCCTGCCTGCGCAGCGACTCAAAATCCCGCTTATCCTGGTAGCGGATATCGAGCGTGGCGGTGTGTTTGCGCAGGTGTACGGGACCCTCCGTCTCCTTCCCGATGAGATCCGTCCGCTCGTACGGGGCATTATCATCAACAAGTTCCGCGGGGATCCGGCGATTTTTGCATCCGGCATAAAAATTATCGAAGATCTCTGCGGAGTTTCGGTACTGGGCGTGGTACCGTATTTCACTCTCCCGTTGCCGAGCGAGGATTCGCTCTCGATCGGCGACAAGAAAGCCGG
>JBAYMI010000334.1:0-3047 GCA_041663625.1 Methanoregula sp. | reverse complement strand
CGTGAGATCGCCATCGACGAGTTCTATACCAAAGTCGGCGAGCGATCGAGTGCGATCTTCCTTGCCGAAAAAGACTTTTTCGAGCGGTTCAAGGGCGTCCTGATTGGAGGGCCGAGCCCGACAAAAGAGGAATTCGAGAAAGGGACGTATCTCCATCACGAGGTCCAGAAGCGGATCATCGGGCTCTTTGACGTTGCCTACACCAATGAGGACGGGCTCGCTGAACTCGTGGACGCTGCAGCGGACGCACTCAAGGGCATGACTGTCATCAAGGAGAAGGGGTTCATGGAGAAGTTCCTCAAGGAACTTGTCAAGGATGACGGTCTCGCAGCATACGGCGAGGAGAGCATCCGGCACAACCTCGAGATAGGCGCTGTCGATACTCTCCTCCTCTCGGCAAATCTCCGCAAATCGCGGCTGAAGATCAAGTGCCAGAGCTGCGACTACACAAGCGAGAAGACGGTGAATGTCGAGCCCGGCAAGACCATTGCAGATATTGCCTTTGGGAACTGCCCGAAGTGCACAGCCCCGCTCGTGCTTGAGGAAGAGATCGATATCGTCGATGAACTGACAAAACTCGCCGACCAGAGCAGTGCCAAGGTTGAGATCATCTCGGACGATTTCGAGGAGGGGTCCATCCTCTTTTCGGCATTCGGCGGGATAGCCGCAATCCTCCGCTACAGGACGGGATACTAAATGCCCCACGACATGTTTACCACGATAGAAACCGCTATAAAAGAGACCACTGGCACCGCCGATGCGCTGCTCGTTGCGGGAGGAGAACACGCCGACCTCGCATCGACGGTTGCATTCACCCTGGCCAAGCAGAAGAAGCAGGCGCCGGTAAAGATTGCGCAGGATCTTGTTGCGGACTTACAGAAACGCCCGGAACTCAACGGTATTGCCATTGAGGCAAAAGGCCCGTATATCAATTTCATCTTCGGCAATGCCTATGTCAGCGACGTGATCCGGGCCGCAGTTCAGCCCGGGTATGGCAACCTCCCGAAGAAGACAACGCGGGTTGTTCTCGAACACACGAGCGCCAACCCGAACGGTCCGCTGCATGTCGGGCATATCCGTAACTCGATCATCGGCGATACGCTCGCCCGCGCATTCCGGAAGGCCGGTTATCCGCTCGAAGTGCAGTATTATGTCAATGACATGGGCCGCCAGATCGCGATCGTGGTCTGGGGGTTTGACAACCTCGACAGTGCCCAGCAGCCGGGAGAGAAAGAGGACGCCCACATTGCCCGGGTATATATTGAAGCAAACCGCGAGATCGAGAAGGATGCGGAGATCACCCAGCAGGTCAATGTCCTGATGCAGCTCGTGGAGAACGGCGACCCGGTAATTGTCGGGAAGTTCCGGAAAGAAGTCTCCCGCTGCCTTGACGGGTTCAAGGTGACTCTGAAGGGCCTCAACGTTGTCCATGACCGGTTCGTCTGGGAGAGCGACTTCATCCGCAACGGGAACACGGAACGGATCATCAACAAGCTCAAGAGGATGCCACAGGCCCACGAGGATGAGACACTCTATCTCGATCTCTCCGAGTTCGGGTTCGTGAACAAGTATGTCATCCGCCGCAGCGATGGCACATCGGTCTATGCGGCCCGCGACCTCGCATTCCATGCGTGGAAAGGAGCTAACTTCGACCGCGTCATCGATGTCCTCGGCGCCGACCACAAACTGATCGCTGCGCAGCTCCAGTCCACGATGAAACTCCTGGGCGAGAAGGTCCCGGAGATCGTCCACTTCGAGTTCGTCTCCCTTCCGGAAGGCTCGATGAGCACACGGGCCGGCAAGTTTGTCTCTGCCGACGACCTCATCACCGAGATCCGTAAGCGGGCATTCGATGAGGTAACTGCACGGAGACCGGAGCTGGATGAGGAGACCCGAAGGGAGATTGCCGCATCGGTCGGACTTGCCGCCATCCGTTATGACATCGTGAAGGTCTCCCCTGATAAAAGCACAGTCTTTGACTGGAAGGAGGCACTGGACTTCGAGCGCCAGAGCGGCCCCTACATCCAGTATGCCCACGCCCGTGCGTGCAGTATTCTCGGAAAGGCTGACAACTTCACGGAGTGCTTCGATCTGGAGACAGAACAGGAGATCGCGCTTGCAAAGCAGATCGCAAAATTCCCGCAGGTGATTGAGCGTGTTGTAACCGAGCTCCGGCCGCACATCCTTGCCACCTATGCCCGGGAACTTGCGGACACATTCAACACCTTCTACCACTTCGAACCAGTGCTCAAGAGCGAAGGAAAAATACGGGACCGCCGGCTGACGCTGGTGAAAGCAGTGCAGAACACCTTAAAAGAGTCCCTCGAAACACTCGGGATCGATGCCATCCGATCCATGTAATCCCCTGCAAAAACAGGGCTACCAGTTTTTTTCAAAGGCTTCGTCAGCAGCGCTCAAACCCTGCATGTGGTGCAAACGGGCGCTTGCCGGCGGGGACATGTGCTACAAGCACCAGTTCTACGGGATCGACAGCCACCGCTGCGTCCAGATGACCCCGACCCTGCGCTGCAACCAGCGCTGCCTCTTCTGCTGGCGGTCGTTTGAGCACGAGCCAAAAGAGGTGGAGGAGTGCCCGCCGGAGATCATACTTTCCGGCATCCATAAGTACCAGAAGAAGGCGCTCGCCGGCTATAACGCGGTGCTCGACAACACCGTGACGGAAGAGCGGTGGCAGGAAGCACTGGACCCGCGACACGTGGCGATCTCTCTCTCAGGAGAACCGACGCTCTACTCCCGGCTCCCGGAACTAATAGACCTCTTCAAAAGCAAGGGATATACCACGTTCCTGGTCAGCAATGGCACGAACCCGGACATGCTCCGGCGCTGCCGCCCGTTCCAGACCTATGTGTCACTGGATGCTCCTGACCGGGAGACCTACCAGGCAGTCTGTCGCCCGATGGGGGACTACTGGGACCAGGTACGGGAGAGCCTTGCCCTGCTGGGATCCCGCAGGTCAGCGATCCGGGTCACGCTCGTGAAAGGCCTCAATGATGTTGCCCCGGAACAATATGCCGCGATCATGCAGG
>JBAYMI010000333.1:0-3052 GCA_041663625.1 Methanoregula sp. | reverse complement strand
CGGCATAAAAGAGAAACTTATATGGCGTGACAGACAAGATTCGGTGTATATGTGCGCCAGTTTTTTCTCACGCTTCATAAAACCAAAGCCGCATATCGTGGAGAGCCCGTCACCACCCTCCATAAGCCACGGCCCGGGGATGCAGATCCCGGAATACAAGAACAAGCCCTATTTTATCGTGGCATCGGTCGAGATGGGCAACACCACCACAAAATGCATCCTGACCGGCGTGAGCCTTGAGACCGGCATGTCCTATGTCATCAACAAGACAGTCAGCATGAGCCGCGACATCCGGCCCCCCAAACCGGGCGAGACTATCTTCGGGGCAACGCTGGACGGCACCAGACTCACCCGCGAGGCAGTAACCGAACTGGTCCGGGATACGCTGCTGAAGTGCCATGAAGATGCACATCTCGATGTCCAGAAAGACCTGGATTTCGTTGTCCGGAGCACCGGCGTTGTGGCTGAAATGGAATCCCCGGATCAGGTTGGGGACTTTGTCATTGCACTCGCAAACGGGTGCCTTGTTGCCGGAGTGCCGCCCCGTAAGATGACCCCGC
Organism: Methanoregula sp.; assembly: GCA_041663625.1. Lineage (GTDB taxonomy): Archaea > Halobacteriota > Methanomicrobia > Methanomicrobiales > Methanospirillaceae > Methanoregula. The sequence continues at coordinate 2,492 of JBAYMI010000333.1, read as the reverse complement.
CCATGTCCAAGGAGAACCAGCCGGAGAAACTCCAGCCGTTCAGTTTTGCCGACAAGGTTGTTTTTATCGGTGCTGTTGCAGGTGTTGTTCCCCCGGTCGGCTCCACCGGTGTCGAGATGGTGGCAAACGAGATGGAAGGCGAGCTTGCCATGGCGGGGATCAAGGAAGGGGCAAAGTGGACCCCGGTTGATTTCCGCAACCCCTGCATATCCATTGATTTCGGGACAACGCTGGACGGCCGCATCACGACCGATGTAAGCCCGACAGATCCCAACCCGTTTGCCAAGACAGTGGGGAATTTCTGCGGGCTTGCCGGTGCCATCCCCGACGCAATCGTACGGGGCACCGGGCTTGTCCAGGAGCGGACGGGTACAGCGCTGGATATATTCGGTGAACACAGCGTGACCGGGGGGCTCTTTTCCGGGGGCAACCGGAAGGTCGTGGACGATTTTGTGAACCGGTGCCACGAGCATATCGATATCCGGATCGTTCCCGCGGATCGCGATCGGTTTGGCAGGGTCCCGGTCAATGCCCGCCTTGCCATGGAATCCGGTATCGCGATGATCGGGTGCGATTGTGGAGTCAACAGCAGCGAACTGGAAAGCCTTCTTGCCATTGGCGCCGAGATCCACAAGAACCACGGGCTGGCAACCCTCAATGAAGTGATCGACCGGGTCTGCGCACGGATGGCCCTGCGCCTGATCGATGTAGCGGTGGAGCAGAATCTCGTGCCGAGAAATGCCTCGATCGGTTTCACCGGCAGGGCGGCAATCTCCGGGCGGAAACCGGAGTATATCCTTGAAGGGATCATGGAGCGGAACCTCTTTGACGATCCCAACGACCATCTGGTCTTTGTCGATGACGGCCTTGCCCGGGGCGCGGCGCTCATGGGCCGGTGCATGAACTCCCTTGGCAAGCCCAAAAACCCAATCGGAGGCGTCCGCGGGGGTCCATGTATTATGAGCAGGCGGATCAAGATAGGTAAATAAGACTGGTGAAGAGTCATGACCGATACAGAAGACGAGCAATTATTCGATGTCCTTATTCCCCCCGGCGTCCCCCAGAAGATCATCTTTGATGTGACCAACAAGTTTGACGTGAAGGTTGTCGAGCGCATGGCGCCGCTCAAGTTTGCCAACATGGAAGGCGAAGAGCGGGAACTGCTCGCATTCCGGGGAAAAATGGACGAGGTCCAAAAAGTTGAGAAGTATATGCTCGAGCAGCTGAAAGCGTTCGTTGAAGAAAAGTAAATAAAAAAATTTATTTTTAATTGTTATTTTTTCAACAGGCGCACGAGCAGCGCTTTCTGTGCATGGAGCCGGTTCTCGGCCTCGTCCCATACAAGGCTCTGGCCCCCCTCCATCACATCATCGGTGATCTCCTCGCCCCGGTGTGCCGGCAGGCAGTGGAGGACCCGCGCATCAGGAGATGCCAGTTTCATCAGGTCGGAATCGACCGTATAGTCCCTGAAAATACTTATGCGCTCTTCCTTCTCGCCTTCGTCACCCATCGAGACCCAGGTATCCGTGACAATCACTTCTGCATCCTTCACTGCCGCTTCAGGTTCCCGTACGAGGGTTACGCTGCCGCCAAGCGACCGTGCCTTTGCAACAATGTCTTCAGCGGGTTCATACCCTTTAGGAGTCGAAACCGTGACATCGAGCCCGGTGAGGACCGTTGCCAGGATCAGGGAGTTGCAGACATTGTTCCCGTCGCCAACCCATGCAACCTTCAGGTCTTTGGTGGACCCGAAATGTTCCTGCATGGTCATGATGTCGGCCAGGAGCTGGCAGGGGTGTTCAAGGTCCGAAAGACCGTTGATCACCGGAATTGTCGCATATTTTGCATACTCCTCGATCGTGCTATGCTTATAGGCGCGGATCATCATACCCGAAACATACCGGGATGCCGCACGGGCCGTGTCGCGGATCTCCTCGCCCCGCCGGATCTGCATGTCGCGGGCATTCAGGAAGAGGGCATGCCCGCCCAGCTGGTTCATCCCGACCTCGAACGAGATGTGCGTGCGGGTGGATGACTTCTCGAAGATCATGGCAAGGGTCTTGCCGGGGAGCAGGAGGTGTGGTATGCCTGCCCTCTTCTGGCGCTTGAGCTGGTGCGCTTCGGAGAGCAGTTGTTCGAGCTCAAGCTCGTTGATATCCAGGATGGAGATAAAATCATTCTTCATTGTAGTTCCTTCATGTGGGCGATACGCCGATCCAGCAGCTCGCGTGTCCCGATGTCCCTGCGGTGGCGGACCCGCCCTTTGACTTCGGATGCTGCCTGTTCGGCTGCCTGTTCTGCATGCTCCAGCGTCTCCCCGATCCCGACAAACGCAAGGGTTCGGGACGTCTGGGTGACGAGATCGCCATCCTGCCGGTCGACATTGGCATAATAGAGGAGGGCGTTGCTGTGGGGGCCGAGCGTGATCACGTCCCCGGCATGGGGCGATCCGGGATATCCCTCGGGAACGAGATACTTGCAGACCGTTGCCT
>JBAYMI010000332.1:0-3071 GCA_041663625.1 Methanoregula sp. | reverse complement strand
CGTGCGCCCAGGAAACTCGCGTCAAGACCTTCCGCGGCGGTAACGATGATGCGGGCATCCAGCCGCAGCGCCACTTCCTCAAGGAGAAGTCCGGTGTCCATATGCCAGAGCGGGGTGAAGAGTTCCAGTCCCAGCGTATCGGTAATCTTCCTGACGCGCTCTGCCTGGTATTCCGAGGCGACGGCGCCGGCAATCACCCCTTCGATATCCAGTGAGGCAAGACCCGCCTCGAGATCGGCAAGCTCCTCCTCCTTGTTTCCTTCGGTTGGGATCTCTACGTATTTTTTACCCGCAACCTTTGCAATAACGGGCACGACATCCAGGTTTGCCGAATGGAACATGTAGGAGTCGCGGTTTTTCGGGCGTGCGGTGACCAGATATTCAACATCTTTTCCACTGTCGATTGCCTTCTGGCACGAGAGGATTGAATCTTTTCCACCGGATGTGAGAGCAGCCCAGCTCATGCACCCTCTCCTTTTTTTGGGGTCTCAAGGGCCCCGAAGTGCCTGAGGTACCGGGACTGCATGGCCTGCCAGTCGGGCAGGTGCGTCTGGCACCCAACGTGTTCCACCACGAATGATGCAGTGACCGTCCCTACCCTGCAGCAGGCCAGCGGCGAATATCCGCGGACATAGGCTGAGAGGAACCCGGCCCGGTAGGAATCGCCGGCACCGGTGGGATCCGCAAGAGTGACCGGTACGACCGGAATAACCTGCTCGTGACCTTTGCTGTAGAGCGTGCTCCCGTCACCGCTCATCGTGAAGATCGCCATGTTGACCCGTCCGATGAGGGCCTCCCGGGTGACCCCCAGCGTGGCGCACATCTGTCTCACCTCATGCTGGTTTGAAAAGAGGATATCGGTGTTGGCAATGATCGACTCAAGTTGTTCCTTGTTGTACAGGAACACATCCTGCCCGGGGTCAAAGGAGACAAACTCGCTCTTCTCGGCCACCCGGCAGTTGAACTCCGGGTCGGCGGTTGCCATATGGACCAGCGGCAGGGCCGGGGCTTCTGCGTCCCGAAACGCCCGGGATGCACCCCATTCAAAGAAGGTCATCTGGTCACCGGCCTCTTCGGTGAACATGAATGCCGTGGGCGTATGGGCATCCGGAACCGTGAAAAACTGCTGGCGGACCCCCAGTTTTGTCATCCAGCGTTCATACTCGCTCCCGGAAAAATCACTGCCAACGCAGGAATGCAGCGTGACAGCCTCTCCCAGCATGGCGATGCCGGCAGCGATATTCGCTGCTCCGCCGCCATAATAGATCTGGCGATCCGTAATCTGGGTCGAGCAGTTCTTGTCAGGCAGGCGGGTGACTTTGGAGATATGGTCGACCGCTGTATGTCCTACGATATGGATCATTGTTCCTGCACATCCACGAGTTTAAGGGGGATATCGCGGAGCGCTTTGCCGATCACCGACTTTGCGATCCGCTCTGCGTGCTCAGCGGACTCTGCCCGGAACACTTTCATCTCAAGGACAAGACCGACCAGTGCGGTGTCCGCAACAACGATCGCACTCGACAGGGTCTCCTCGCAGTACGGGCAGGTAAGGAATCCTTCTTCGACTTCAACATATTTTGCCGAAGGGTTCAGCCGCTTTCCGGCTTCGCTGATTGCAATTCCGATCGCATCGTCCAGGGTTTTCACATCGCGGACGAGCCATGCGGCTTCCATTGTAACGGTATAGTCAGGCATATTCTCACTTTCACCAGGTTTCGCGGTGCACGTGTTCTCCCATATCAATACGCCCGGTGATCTGTCCGGGCTGGTGGCCTTTTCCTATCGCGAGCAATGCAACGGGACGCAGGTGTGCGGGGAGGTCGAGGACTTCGCGCACTCCATCGTCGTCAAATGCCCCCGTCCAGCAGCTCTGGAGGTTCCGTGCATGTGCAGCGAGCATCATGTAAGTACAGGCAATGGTTGCATCTTCCAGTCCATAGAGGATCCCCCGCTCGCTATACCGGGACATGGAACGGACGTAATTGGAACAGACGGCAAAGATGACCGGGGCCTGTTCGATATGTGCCTGCGCGAACGCAACCTCGGCAAGTGCTGCACGGGTGTCTTCCTCGGTAACTACGACAACGTCCCATGCTTCAAGGTTCCCGGCGCTCGGCGCCCTGCTGGCGCATTTCAGGATATAGTCGATATCCTCCTTGGGAACCGGTTCATTCTCGTATTCCCGGACCGATGATCGCCCGGTCACGAACGCGAGGAAATCAGAGGAGTCCATGTTCGGAAAGTACCTGCCAGGCTTCCTGTGCCGGCGTGGTGGATGCACTGATTGCCGCGGCGATCTTCTGCGTTGCCCCTTCCGGCGTGTTGCTCTCGACAAGGGAGATTGCCTCGTTGAGGGCATTGATCGCTTTCTGGAACTCGATCTGGCCGGTACTCTGTGCAGCAAACTGGAGTTCGCTCCGGGTAAACTCCATCATCATGATGAGCATGCGGCGTCCCCCGGCACGCTCATTCTCCTGAAATCCCGGAAGCGCCATGCTGAGCTGGGAGATCATGATCAGTTCGGACTTTGCCCGTTCCCCGAACTGGTAACTTTTTACTGCGGTTGGAAGATCCATAGTCACCATAGATGTTGGGGTAAAAGATAGTTATCCTTGACGGAATGAATCAGCAGGGCCTGGTTGCACAAACCGTGCGAAAAAAGAGGTTTTAAGGGACCTCAACCCATCCTGGGCCCTTTTCGTTAATGGTAATAATTTACCGGGAAGACTTGGCTTTTGTCCCAAGTGCTGAGACTTTTGCCCGCTTCATGTGCCGGCGGATCATGGGGTTTGCCGTGGACTCGTTCATACCGGATCCACCTGAACGGTCGCCACCACGCCTGCCGCCACGGCCACCGCGTGAACCGCCGCGACCGCCCTGTGCTTCTGCGATCTGGTCGAGCTGCTGTACTTTGGCTCCTGCCTTGAAGCGCTGGTTCGGGCCCGGTGTCTTTGCCTCGCCTTCTTTCTTGGGGACGAGCCGGATCTTGCCTTTCACGCCTTTTACCTGAGCCCAGAGGGTTGTGCCTGTCTTGCCCATAATCAAACTCCTTACTTAATTCGGCTGTG
>JBAYMI010000331.1:0-3081 GCA_041663625.1 Methanoregula sp. | reverse complement strand
GACATCCAGCCTTTTGCCGATATGATCTCCATGAATCCCTGCACGGTCCAGCGGAACACGGAACTGGAATATTACTGGAAACGCGGCGCCTACCGGCCTCCCTATCTCTGGAGCGTGCTGTCAATCCTGAAGAATGCACCGGGCCACATCACCTGCGATCCGCTTGGCGGCGGACAGAAACGCGGACCGCACAATTGCGGGAAGTGTGATTACGAGATTGTCAAGGGAATCCGCGATTACACCCTGAATGCCGACCGCGACCTGGTCGGTGCCCTGTTCGACACTGCATGCACCTGCAAGAATGAATGGGAATTCATTCTCGCAGAAGAGAGACCCTGGTGCATGCCGCTGACGCGATAACCGGATTTTATGGATTATAAAAATCCCGGTTCGTATCGTTTTTAAGTTTTTTTGGCTCTGGTAAAAACCATTTTTTTCAGAAAAGATCGCCCCCACTTGCGCCAGGTTGTTCCCTGAAGGGAACTGGGTGCATTAAGATGCCTCCTGAACCGACTGCCACCCCATCAATCGGTGAATTATTCCGGTAATCCAGTGACATCGTAATGCGGGGGATGCCCACGCGGCGGATCTATGCCTCTATACAATTTGAAAACAACGTATTGCACTGCCGTGCCTATGAGTGGCCCTGTGGCGGAGAGCCATCCCCAAATTACATTCTCACCATTTTCATGATTCGAATGCGAACCGGGAGTTCATGTGTGTTTCTCCAAAGCAGTTTTTTTATGACAGATTTAAAAACTATTTTTTACATTTGAATGGTCGATATCCCGGTTCTTAAAAATCCAATGGCATCGTGAATATTTCACGAATCTCTTCAGAGCCTGACCGTCCTGGTATTGGACCGGAAATGAATGGAAGAAATACCTGTGTCTGAAAAATCCTTGGGCAGGTACCTGAAAGGGAACCTGAATGGAAACTATTGTAAAAAAAAGTTCAGGAAGTTGCAATCACGGTCGTGTTGGCCGTGGTATTCCCTTCGGCTGCCGTGGTGGTCTTTGTAACTACTTTGGCTTTGGTTGGCGTGGGAGAGGGGGTAGGGGTTGGCGAGGGTTTCAGGTCAACCATCACTTCACAGACTCCTTTTGGCGTCACGGTGGATTTTTCAGAAACCTTGCTGCCGTTCTTGTATACTTCCACGGTCAGTTTGTCAGATGATCCATCCAGTTTCTGGAATGATGCGACAACGATCCCCTCGCTTGTCGGGATCTGGAAGAGTTTCTCACCAGATCCGGTTACCTCGGTTTCTGTTCCGGGAGTACCGACAGATCCTTCATATTCCCCGATGTACGAGACACGTACCCAGACACCGGAACCCGGGACAACGAGTCCTGTTGATGCCGTGGTTGTTGCAGCGGTGACCGCGGGACTGGTGGTTTCTTCAACGTCAACTACGGGTGCCTGCGGCAGGGTTGTCGGAACTGCGGTTGCAAGCGTTGTTGCCGGTAGCGTTGTTGTCACACCAGGCCCGGTACTTCCACCGAGCGGGTTGGCAAAGATGAAGACTGCCGCAATGATAACGATGATGACGAGAGCGATTGCTCCCATCACGAGCCCCTTCCTGCTCTTTGGTGCTGCCGGGGGTGGACTGCCCGGGGAATCCGCTGCGGGTGCCGGTGCCGCTGCAGAGGGTACCGGTTCAGCAGGTGTACCGGGAGCCGGGGTTTCCGGAGAACCGATTACCGGCCATTTCACGTCCGGTGTCCCGAGCGCCGGAACCTGCGGATCCAACGGTGCTGCTGCCGTCTCCGGTGCAGCCGGTGATTCTGTTACCGGTGCGGTTGCCGGCTGCTGTTGCCCATGCTGTTTTGGTACCAGGGGTGCGGGTTCCCTTCTGCGGGGAACGGAGTCTTCGATGAGCGGCTCGATCGAATGGATAACATCCTCAATCGGCCGTTCCGTTTTATCGGCACTGTATGGCATTGGTGAATGTACCTGAACCTGGGGAACCGATGATACCGGGTGAGATGCCGCCGACATCTGTGCCGCGAGGTCGGATTCTGTTACTACGGGTGTCCCGCACTTGTTGCAGAATGCCGATTCCGGCGGAACGCGGCTCCCGCACCGGTTGCAGAACGAACCGGTCGGGAGGGACGTGGTTTCAACCGGCTGGGGTATTGACGGTGGGGTTTCAACAATCTTCTTCATCGGGCCGGGCCTCGCGATCTCGATCTTCCTTTTCGGGGAGTGGGATACCGCGGTACCGGGTGATTCGGCGCGGTATGGCTGGACCGGCGCATCGGCCTGGAATGATGGCACCCCATCAGGGGTCTGGATATCCGGCATGATCGCATGCTGGACTGCGGACGTGATCTGGTGGCGGAGTGCTTTTACCCACTCATCGCATTCGCGCTGGCGCTCACCGCTGGTCTTGGAGAACGTGAGAATCATCTGGCGGGTGGCGCCGGTATTGGTGATGATGGAGAGGGCTATCGTGGGGTCGCGGATGGCATTCTCACCGGGCTCGATATCCCGGAGGGTGGCAAGCAGGATCTCCTGGGGGGCGATAAGATGTTTCTTGCTGTCAACAAGGATGAGACGGCGTGTTGTCAGCACCGCTTCAAAGGAGACTGACTTGACCTTGACATTCTGTGCATTGAGAATGATCGATTCGTCATTATAGAGATTAGGATATGCCATGCAACCACGTTCCTGAATATATCTGCGTTATTCGAATAAAAAAAGTGTTTGTGGGAATCCTGGTTTTATCCATCATTTTTTATCTTCCCTTATAAGTGATCGCGGCCGTTCATGTAGGGCCGGAGCACTTCCGGTACAATCACGGTCCCGTCTTCCTGCTGGTAATTTTCCAGGATGGCACGCATGGCCCGCGATGTTGCAATTGCCGTTGAGTTGAGGGTGTGCATATGCTGCTTGGATTCGAAATCGCTCTTGTCCCGCACTTTTATGTTGAGGCGGACCGCCTGGTATGCCGTGCAGTTGCTGCAGGAGACCACCTCCTTGTACGCATTCTCGCGCGGCATCCAGACTTCGATAGCGTATTTCTTTGCGGCAACGGTGCCAATATCTCCGGTACAGATATTCACGACATGGTACGGGAGG
>JBAYMI010000330.1:0-3093 GCA_041663625.1 Methanoregula sp. | reverse complement strand
TTCATCGCGGTCCTTCTGAACACCAAGTTCAAGGGCCATCAGTTGGTGAAAGCCATATTCTTCATTCCGGTCATCTATAACATGACCGTCATAAACAACACGCTGTCCGGACAATTCGGGACGCTGTTTCGCTCCGATTTGGACCAGGGGTTCGCGCTTTCCCAACAATTCTCTGCTTTTGTGATGCAAATCGGGATCGGAAACGGATTGGTTGGGTTCTTGACCGATGCGGTTAACCGCATTTTTACCATCGTCAACAAATCGGGAATTCAAATCCTGGTTTTCATCGCCGCCTTGCAATCGATCCCGGCCCACCTTTATGAAGCAGCCAAAGTTGAAGGCGCGACCAAATATGAAATGTTTTGGAAAATCACGATCCCGATGATCTCGCCAATGGTTCTGACCGCGGCGGTTTATACGATCGTTGACAGTTTTGTTGGTTCGGAACTCATGCAATTCATGACCGTCAATTCGCAAGGAACGACGATGTCCACGAACCGGCCGGGTTTGTATTCGGCGATCTCCATTGTTTATTTTCTGGCCAATGCTTTCATAATCGCCATAATCTTTCTTTTGATGAGAAAGCGGGTGTTCTATTATGACAAATAATCTGAAAGTATCGTTGAAAGAAAAAATGGGTTTGGGGCTGAAAAAACTGAGAAGATCCGCGGCGGAAGCCGTATCGACGCCCGGCAAACGGAAGATCCTTCAGGAACGGGTCATGGGGCACGTAGTTTCCTTCCTGAAATACATTCTGGTCATCGGCCTTTGCTTTGTCATTCTTTATCCGATCCTGCTTCAGCTGGCAGTCGCCTTCCGGGCCCCGTCGGACGTAAACAATCCGACCGTCCTTTGGATACCGGGAGAATTTTCGCTGAAGAATTTTGAAATATCGATGATTGCTCTCCAATACTGGAAAGCTTTGAAAAATTCGATTCTCATTTCGCTCGGAGTCACCGTCTTGCAACTCATATCCACCTCCTTGGCCGGGTATGCTTTTGCCAGACTGAAATTTCGGGGAAGCGGAATCTTGTTCGGACTGGCTTTATTTACCATTGTGGTCCCTCAGACCGTCATCTCGCTCCCGATCCTTCAAAGCCTGACCAAAATGGGAATGGTCGGAAAACCGATCACCCTGTTTTTGATGGCCGGACTGGGAATGGGGATCAAATCCGGGATTTTCATTTACCTGTTCAGACAATTCTTCCGGGGAATACCGGTTGAATTGGAAGAAGCCGCCTATGTTGACGGTGCCAACGTCGGCCAAGTCTTTACCCGGGTCATGCTTCCGAATGCCCGCGGAGCCATTCTGACCGTCGCCTTGCTCAGTTTCGTCTGGCAATGGAACGATTACTATTTCACGGTTCTGTTCGTAACCAGGAGCAACGGGGATTTTGTGACCCTGACAACTCAGCAGGTCGCCGTTCTTTGGGGTTTGCAACAAGCCCTGACTGACGCCGGAGTTTGGAGTCTGATGGGCCAAAACATTACGTCGAATCCGTTATTTTCTTCGATGATCTTGAATACCAGCGGAATTCTGGTCATGCTCCCGCTTTTGGTAATGTACTTTTTTGTTCAGAAATTATTCGTGACCGGAATCGAAAGATCCGGAATCGTCGGATAAAAAGAGAGGAAAACCTATGAAAATCAAAAATCTTTTATTAATGTTGGCCGTTTTCGCGATGGGATTCGTGCTGGTTTCATGCAAACCCGACGAACCGCCGATCGAGGATCCGACCGCTACCTTGTCCGTGGCTGCCGGAAGCGTGACGCTGGAAATTGATGAAACCCATCAGATCGTTCCGACCGTCGTTTCCGAGACCGCCAATCTCGAGATTCAATATGCTTCAAGCGATGTGGCCGTGGCAACGGTCAGCGCTTCCGGTCTGATCACCGCGATATCCGCCGGAACGGCGATTGTCACGGTCTCTTTGAAGCTTCTTCCGAACGTCAAAGTCGATGTGGCAATCACCGTCGAGGAAGAGGATGATCCGATCATCGAACCGATCGTTCCCAACATGATGGGACAAGATTTCATCATCATGGTCAACAAAGCTTCATCCACCGACCCGCGCAGCGAAAGCTACACCGGCAGTTGGAAAGCCGAGAAGATCGCCGCCATTGACGCCACCGAAAAGAAATACAATGTAAAAGTAGTTTACGAGACTTATCCCGCCGATGCGGTTTGGGGCGGAGGCCGCGAACGCTACATCACCACCAATTCAATCAACAATACTCCGCAAGCCCATATCTATGAAATGCCTTCGTATTCGATCGCCGTTTTGGCTGAAGGGGGAGCGATCCTGCCTTTGGATGCTTTGATCGAAAAATACGGAAATGAAGGCTACTGGCCAGAAAAAGCCGCTTTTGGCACCGTTCTTGGCAAGCAATATGCCTATGATGACGGCTATCCAACGGTCGGCCAAGGCCTATATTACAACATTGATCTGCTTGAAAGATATCTGGGCGAAGGCCAAGGAACGCTTCCGAGCGACCTTTGGATGGCCGGCGAATGGGATTGGGAAGCTTTCCAGACCATTTGCGATCAGTTGCTTCCGAGCATTTCCGCTTTGGAAGTGGAAGGGGCAGCCGTCATGGGCGGGCGTCCATACAATTGGCTATACCAAATGTTGGGGGCCAACGGCGTTCATGTCGTCACTTCCGAACTAAAATCGGAATTGGCAACTCAAGCTTCGATCGATACCTTTACTTTCTTAAGCGGACTGTGCAGCACTCCGGGCATGTGGGAATATGAAAGCGCGGCTTTGTCCAATGCCACCTGCCCGCAATTCAAAGGCGGAAACATCGCTTTTCACAACGGCGAACCTTATTGGCTGTATGATGCCACCAAATGGTTGGGATACACTTTCCGGATGGGATTTGTTCCATATCCGATTGGCCCGAATACTGCCACTGATTTAAGCAATTACTATGTGAATGAAGTATACGGAAAGACCAGTTACATGGTTTCGTCTTCTTATTCGCTGGATAAAGTTCCGGCCGGATACGAAAACATCGCTTTCCATGAAGAAACGATTTTCCGGATTTGGGCAGACATGCAATATTTCCCGGCCATTGATCCGGAAACCGGTT
>JBAYMI010000329.1:0-3097 GCA_041663625.1 Methanoregula sp. | reverse complement strand
GTGTGGCCTGATTCCTGGATCACGGTCAGGAGCTGGTCGGCGGTAAACGGCCTGCGGGTCTCGAAATTCCCCGAAGTGCGGCTGATGCCGGTGAGGATGCGCGAGTAGTTGCCGCTGACGTAGAGGAAGAGGAAGCGCTGGAGATCCCTGTTGCTGTTGAGCGCGGAGAGGATCTTCTTCTCCGGTGCGATAACGGCGGTAAACGTGCCCGGTTGGAGGGTGATCCCCCGCGAGAGTTCGATCAGCATGGCACCGGATCGCTGCTGCACCAGCAGGGATAAGGCTCAGGCTGGCGGGGGGTGAAAGTGCCCGGGAGGTATCGCAAGATTGATGAACGGGAGGAGGTGAAGTGAACTGTGATGTGCGGCAGGTACTCGCTTGTCTGTATCGATGATCTTGGCAACCGTTTCCGGGTGCACAACCCGATGATCGGCGCCCGCTCGCGGTTCAATATTGCGCCGGGGAGCGGGATGCCGGTCATTGTCCGCAACGGGGGAAGATCGGAGATTGCCCTCATGACCTGGGGACTCGTGCCGCAGGGGACAACGGGGAGTGCCGCTGCACCACGGCTGATCAATGCCCGGGCAGAGAGCCTTGCAGAGAAGCCGGTGTTCCGCCGCCTTCTCGAATCAGGGCGCTGCCTTGTGCCTGCATCAGGGTTCTTTGAATGGAAGAAGGAAGGCAGGCGGAAGATCCCGTTTTACTTCCACCTGCCGGAGAGCCCGCTCTTTGCCTTTGCCGGGCTGTATGATTCGTGGCAGGGAGCGGACGGTCAGACCGTCTCATCGTATACGATCATCACCTGCCGGCCCAATGCCCTGATGGCGGGTGTCCATGACCGGATGCCGGTGATCCTTTCCCGCGAAGCGGAGGACCGCTGGCTCTCGCACGATCCGCTCACCTCCGATAACCTTGCGGAAATTCTTACACCCGTTTCTGATTCGGCAATGGCGGGGATGCCTGTTGCGGATCTCGTGAATAACCCTGCCGTGGACGACGAGCGGGTGGTACGACCGCTGCCTTCATCTGCCGGCAGGCAGACCTACCTGACTGACTAGATCATGCTCGATCACTGCCCGGGTGCAGCGAACCTGCGCACCCCCACCCTCGCGATCAAGAAGTGCCCCCAGTGCGGTGAGGAGGTCGAACTCTTCTCGAATGACGTATCGGTACCGTGCAGTAACTGCGGTTTTGTCGTGTACAACGATACCATCTCCTGCGTCCAGTGGTGCAAGTACGCAAAGGAGTGCGTGGGCGAGGAGACGTACAACAAGATCATGGCGCAGATGAAAGCGCAGGGGAAAAATAATTGGTAATGGTACAATCGCCGCACCAAAAAAAAGGAGGGGAACGACTTCGGTATCGCATTTACCATTTAAAAAAAAAATGTTCGTTTTTGATGCCAGACTGGCCGTATTGCATAGAAAGTACGAGAGGGTACTGCGTGAATATCCCACACCCGATCCCCCTCACATGCCCCTCTTTTATCGTGGATCCGGGTCCCTTTTTAACGACTGCGAGCCCTTGACCCGGTTGATGTCATGTGAGCTGTTGTCATCCCAACTCACAGTCCTGATAACCGTTCCAGCAGCAGGCGTTACACAGCCACCCGTATAATACGCAATCCAATACGTCATTATGGGTAGGGCCGAACCGGTTGTTTCTTGGTGCTTCAACGCACGTGCCTCCGCGGACTGTGCACTCTATTGGCGATCCTATCTCTGCATGCTGGACGCCCCGTCCGGTCCCATCCTGCTGATGCTCGAATATATAGCACTGACATTGTTGCCCGTCGGGTATGCCTGCGGATTCCTGCATCTGGCGAGGGATTTCTGAGATCCCATACGTTGCTCCAACCAACAAAATTCCAGCAACCGACAGAGCAACCATGAATAACACCAACCGCGCGAGCGGTGACCGTCCTGCTTTTATCCCCACCGTTTTACTATTTTCCATACTTTATCAATCGTAGTATCTTCAGCCAGGTGTAATATATGTTTATATAAAATATGCGCCATTTTCATGGCAGGGCGAGCATCCGTTCTATGGCGCCCCGGGCCTTGTCCGCGACCTCTTCCGTCACGGTGATCCGGGGTCTGAGCGTTGTGAGGGAGTCCCGCACCTTCTCAAGGCTCGTCTTCTTCATGTTCCGGCAGATCGCCTCGGAAGCGAGCGGGTAACAGCGCTTATCCGGGCACTCTTTTTTGAGCCGGTGCAGGATACCGACCTCTGTCCCGATGATGAACTCCTTCTTCGTTGAGGTGGCAACCTCCCGGATGATGCCGGAGGTGCTCGCCACATGATCCGCGAGATCGATGACCTCCGGCCGGCACTCCGGGTGCACGAGCACCTCCGCACCCGGGTGGGCTGCCCGTGCGGCCGTTACCTGTGCCGGGGTGATCCGGTCGTGCACGATGCAGAACCCTTCCCACGGGAGGATCTTCTTCTTCGTGAACCGCTGGGCGTACTGCCCGAGGTTCCGGTCCGGTACAAAGATGATGGTGTCCTCCTTCATGGAGTTGACCACCTTCACCGCGTTTGCGGACGTGCAGCAGATATCGCTCTCTGCCTTGACCCCGGCACTCGTGTTTACGTAGCAGACCACGGCCGCATCGGGGTACCGTTCCTTTGCAAGGTTCAGTTCGGCGGCCGTGATCATCTGCGCCATGGGGCAGCAGGCATCCTCCGCTGGCAGAAGGACGGTCTTTTTGGGAGAGAGGATCGCCGCGGTCTCGGCCATGAAGTCCACGCCGCAGAAGACGATGACCTCGCCCTCCATTGTTGCTGCCGCCCGCGAGAGTTCAAGGGAATCCCCGGTGAGATCCGCGAGATCCTGGATCTCATCCGGCTGGTAGTTGTGGACAAGGAGGATTGCGTCGCGCTCCGCTTTGAGCTGCCGGATATCGTCAATGATCTGCGCAGTGCCAGCCATCCTGTCCATAATCCTGTATCCTGTTCATCGCAGGTTTTTATTAAACCGACGCTCCCGGCGGGCACCCGGAACCGGATATTTATGCATGAAGCCCACCCAGTACCTCAACAGGCTATGAAGATCTTCCTTCCGGACAAGAGCTGCTGCGATGCAGGACCCGGTCCC
>JBAYMI010000328.1:0-3100 GCA_041663625.1 Methanoregula sp. | reverse complement strand
ATGTCGGTCCCCTGAAAGCTCTTATCAACGATCAATTCCAGCGTCTTGAAAAGTTATGTGAACTGGCAGAGATTCCAATCTTCAAATGGCACGGGGATGTTGGAAGCAGCGTGAAGGCAAAATTCCTGAAAAATCCTTCCGGAGTGCTCCTCATCACGCCGGAATCTATCGAGTCTTTGTTTATCAATCATCCCAACCAACTCTCCAGACTTTTTGGTTCGCTTTCGTTCATTGTCATTGATGAGATGCACTCGTTCATCGGTTCCGAGCGGGGAGCACACCTAAAAAGCCTGTTGTCCCGTGCACTCCAAAAAAGCCCGAAAGGTGTCCGGCTCATCGGACTCTCTGCAACCTTTGGTGATCCGGAACTGGCAAAAAAGTGGCTCATCCCCCGTAATCCGGATTCTATTCGCATCATTTCCGATCCAAGCGAACAAAAAGATGTTCAATACCTTGTCCGGGGTTACGTTCTTGAAAATCCATCCAAAGACAAACAAAAGAAAGAAGACCAGACAATATCACCGGTCATTGATGATATCGTCAGGGTTTTTTATGGAAAAACTGCTCTGATTTTTGTAAATAGTCGGGAACTCCTAGAATTCTATACGGACAGTACGAGAAAGTATCTCGAACGAAAGGGCCTGCCGGATTGTTTCCGGATTCATCATGGTTCGCTCTCAAAGAGCGAACGTGAAGATACCGAAGATGCTCTGAAATCGAACCGGCCGACGGCAACATTCTGTTCGAGTACTCTTGAGATGGGAATCGATGTCGGGAATGTTTCCTGCATCGGTCAGATTGGAGCTCCATGGTCGGTGAATTCACTTACACAGCGTCTAGGGAGAAGCGGGCGTAAAGAGGGAGAGCCGTCCGTCCTGATTATGTTCATCATTGAGAAAGAATCTAAAGAGAATTCTATTGTTGAACGTTTGCATCCAGAACTGCTCCGGGCGGTTGCGATGTCGGAGCTGATGATCGAGAAATGGAATGAGCCGCCTCATATTGGCTATTTCCATTTTTCAACATTGATCCAACAGATTCTCAGTGTCATCAAAGAACACGGTGGATCAACGGCTAAGGATCTCTTTGATACACTCGTAAAAGACGGGGCTTTCCAGAATGTCCAACAGGAAGATTTCCTCCAGATTTTACGGAGCATGGGAGCCGCAGACCTGATCGGACAAGACGAGAGAGATGTTCTGATCCTTGGCCTTGAAGGCGAAAGGATTGTCAACAATTTTGAGTTCTACTCGGCATTCACAACACCGAAGGAGTTCAGTGTCGTGCATAAGGGAGGAAAGATTGGGAGCATCCAGTCTGCCCCGGATCTAGAGACCCGCGAGTTCCTGATTCTTGCCGGGCGTCGCTGGGAGATCCTTGAGATTGATTTCAAGCGATGCGAAATTCTTGTCGAGCCTTCAAAAGGAGGGAAAGTACCGAAATATTTTGGCGGTGGCGGTGCGGATATTCATCAATGTATCCGGGAGAAGATGCACGAGATCGTGATCTCTGATTACGTTCCCGCATATCTCGATTCTCATGCGCAAGTCATGATCAGGGAAGCGCAGCATGCAGCCCGTGAAGCCGGGCTTGCGGAGAATCCCTTTATTGTCGACGGGCCTTTTACGTACTGGTTTACCTGGACCGGTTCCGCAAAACACCGGACACTCTTCACATTAGGAAAAGAGTTTGCCAAACTACATGTCGAGGATGAAGAGATCGCATTAAAATTTAAAGGCGTCTCGCCATCACAGATTCTGGAAAAATACAAAGAGATGCTTGCTTCATGTCCATCGCCGGAAGAGATTGCTGAAAAGTTCCAGGGTCGAACGAGAGAGAAGTACGATCAGTTCGTTCCTGAGAATTTACAAATTGCAGAGTATGCGAAGAGGTATATTGATCTGGAAATTTTTCTGCCAGATCAACATCAGGTAAGAGATTTCTGATCATATCCGAAGAGAGGGGCGGGTTATTATGCTCAATCACTTGAAACACCGACTTTATGAACTCATGGAGGTTCCAGCCTACAAAAATAATACAGGATGGTATTATGAATTTTTCATGATGGGTCTCATCCTGTTGAACGGAATTGCATTGATCGTTGGCACAATCGATTGGGTCCAACAGCAATTTGACTGGATTTTAGTTCCATTCGAAATTATTTCAGTGCTGATTTTTACCATCGAGTATATCATTCTGCTCTGGGTTTGCACGGAACGCAAAGAGTATAGCGATCCCATAAAAGGCCGGATAAAATATGCAATGACACCGATTGCGATCATTAACCTGGTGTCAGTTCTTCCGGCATTCATTCCATTTCTCCTGCCGGTCAATCTTCAATCGCTTAGATTACTTCGCTTGTTCCGGATGATCCGTCTGTTAAAACTCACCAAGTATTCAGATTCGTTAAAAACTCTGATAAAGGCACTCGATTCCCGGAAGGAACAATTGATAATGACCTGCATTATCACAGCGTTGCTTGTTGTGCTGGCATCCATCTTCATGTTTTACGCTGAAGCCAGTGAGAATCCCAGCCCTGCGTTTTCTGATATCCCCCATACGATCTGGTGGGCATTTGTCAAATTGTCCCCAATAAGCGCGGAACCCGGAACTCCGATAACGATGACCGGTAAAATGATCCTATCATTGCTCGCAATAATCGAAATAGGAATTTTCGCAATACCTGCTGGTATCATGGCTAGCGCATTTGATGAACAATGGAAAGCGGATAAAAAAGACAATAAAAAACAATTAAACGAATGTAAAACTGAGCTTAAGCAGGTGCACGATGGGATCTGTCCTCATTGTAAACAACCTTTTGATGATCCTCCGCACGAGAACTAAAAAGAAACAGGAAACTCGCAGATCACAATCCATTTGATATTGATGATTATTCCCCTCCGATTCAGTAATTCTCCTTTTTTTCAGTACCCTGATCGGTAGACAAACGCGTTAGAAAGAATAAATGCACCGAGTGTAAATCGCTCATTGTGGACAGCCGGGGGTTGTCCCGAAAAGAAGAGAACGGGTTCACCAAGCGACGTACTTCGTTGAACCCGGTCCCGCCCGCAGGCATGAGATTGTTATCTTCTGATCCTAT
>JBAYMI010000327.1:0-3105 GCA_041663625.1 Methanoregula sp. | reverse complement strand
CGCATACCGGCCCCCGTTGCTCGATCCTACAGCATAGACTGGGACAGAAAACCGGGTGGTGAGGATTTGGCGGGCATTGACAAGATCGCAGATAGTCAAGTAATACTGCGGCCACTCGCCGGACTCGAATGCACTGAAGTCCTGCTGGATCAGCTGCTGGCCGAACGGGACGCCGGCAGTCTCCCCTCCCCGTCCCCGTGTATCGACAAAGAGGAACGCGTACCCGGCCTCTGCATATTTCAGCATGCGCTCTTCGTGCCCGGCCGGAGTCTCACCGGCGCCGGGAACATAAACGATTGCAGCTTTTGGTTGCTTTGGTGTTGAGAGATACGTGATCACATCCCCGCTCTGGGTGTGCAGGACGATCTTCGATTTCGTATACGTCTCGTTGGTGAACAGGACTTCCTCGCTGGTAGTTACCGGCATACAGGTTACGGAAAGTACACCCTTGTCATCCACGGAATACGTGGATTTGGCCGGGGTACCGGTGCAGCCGGCAAAGGCTGCTGCCACGACAAGTACGGCTGCCAGGATCAGGATAGTTCGCATGGTCAGCACCCCAGGCAGCGCTGGATCAGGCAGATGGTCTTCCCGTCAATGATCCGGCCGTCACCGATCATTGCCGGCAGATCGCGGATAGCAACATCGATCACTTCGATCACCTCATCCTCGTCTTTCTCATATTCCTTTGATGGGGAGAGGTTACGCGCTTCGAACAGGAAGATCTTCTCGTCCGTGAACCCGGGGGTGGTGTAGATAAACCCTTTCGGTTCGATCATTGCTGCCGCAAAGCCGGTCTCTTCTATAAGCTCCCGTCCCGCTGTGGCGAGCGGTACCTCTCCCTGTTCCATCGTCCCGGCTGGTGCCTCGATAATATACTGGTCGATCGCATAGCGGTACTGCTTCAGGAGCTTGCACCGATCCCCATCCCTGGGAAAGATTGCGACCGCGTTTGACGGGTGGACGATCACCTTTTCACGCTCTGTCCCGGTCGGGAGCCGGATGGTCTTTGTCTCAATCCAGAGTCGCTTGCCCCGGAAGATCTCCATCTCACACCTCGTACTCGATTGGATCGCGGATCCCCACGGCATCAAACGCTTCTTTCCGGAAATGGCAGGATCCGCAGGTGCCGCAGGCCCTGCCCTCATTCCGGTAGCAGGACCACGTGTGTTCGTAGGGCACGCCAAGCCGGATGCCCTCGCGCAGGATATCAGTCTTGGTCATATGGATGAATGGCGTGAAGAGCGTGATCTTCGTCGTCTCTTTTGTCCCGAGATCGATCACTTTCTGGAATGCCTCGATGAACATTGGCCGGCAGTCCGGGTAGCCGCTATAGTCCAGTGCCTGGACGCCAATGAAGATCGCATCCGCTTCCCGTGCCTCGGCAAAGCTGGTCGCGATCGCGAGGAGGTTGGCATTCCGGAATGGTACGTACGTGTTGGGTACGTGCGCCCGTTCCGGGTCAAATTTATCGACGGAGATGGTGCGGTCAGTGAGGCTGCTCGCCCCGAACTTTGAGAAGTAATCGAGGTTCACTTCAATAAATGCCTCTGCATCCAGAAACGAGGCGATCTTCCTGGCACAGGCAAGCTCCTTCCCTTCAGTACGCTGGCCGTAGTTCAGGTGCAGGACCAGAATATCGTAACCTTTACTCTTTGCGACATAGGCAAGGGTCGAGGAGTCCATTCCCCCCGAGAGCAAACAGACTGCTTTCATTATGGTACTCCAAGGATTTTGTGAAGCTGAAGCTGGAACCGCACCGGCATGGTGTTCGTGAGCACGAACGTTACGAGTGGCTTGTAATCCGTGCCATATACTGGCGAGAAGAAGATCTCCCCGTTAATCGGGTACGTTTGCAGGATCTCCAGTGCATACCGGCAGTCCGCCTCATCATTTACCACGAATTTCACGCTGTCCTCCGGCCGGATCTTCGTCAGCAGGGAGAGATCGCTCTTCTCTCCGGAGGAGGGGCACTTCACGTCCATGCAGATCGAGGCACAGGGCTGGAAGCGGGAAAAGTCAATGGTGCCGTTTGTTTCAATATCGATCGCGGTCCCGCGCTTGCGGAGCGAGGCAAGAAGGATCTCCAGATCGTCCGCTTGCACCAGCGGTTCGCCGCCCGTGATGCAGACATACGGGGGATTGATACGCCAGACCTGCTCCATGATGACGTCAGGACTCATCTCTATCCCGCCGCTCCGGGAGGCCGGCGTATCGCACCAGCGGCATTTCAGGTTGCAGCCAGCGAGCCGGATGAATAGGCAGGGCTTTCCCTGGTTCTTCCCCTCGCCCTGGAGGCTCCGGAAAATTTCAACAATCTTCATTCAGAAAGCTCGGCAAAGGCAGTGGGGGACTCCCAGATGCGGATCTTTGTCACGGTTGCCTCGATCCCCTGTTCCCGGCAATACGCGTACAGGTCATCCCGGATAATAATGGCCATCAGTTCGCTGGTTGGATCACCGGGTGTCGTGATGACCGGATTGAATTCCCGGATGCGGGGCACCATGGGGTCATCCTGGTTTAAGATGATCTGGTGATCGTACTTGTCAACTATTCTCTTGATCATGGCAAAATCGATCAGGATCTGCGTTGACGGGTCCGGTACACCCTCCATCCAGATCTCCACTTTCCACCGGTGCCCGTGGAGGTTGGCGCACTTCCCCTGGTAATGGAGCAGGCGGTGACTGGTATCAATCTGCACCTCTTTATAGATCCCGGTTTTCATTGCTCATCATTGTCCCTGAGAGGATATAATGTTATTATGGCTGAGGATCAATAGTATAAGACAGGCAAGTGGGAGGCCACAATTTATAAATCGATCACCCGCGTTAGTACATATCCCAGTGTGGGTTATCGATAACCACAAAAACAACTTACATGAGGCTATTTAATGGGACAGGGTAAATTTGCAGCCAGAAAACTGGTTCGGGAGTCAAATAAGTTCCGTTGGGCAGATAAGAACTATGCCCGCCGCGAACTCAATCTCGATGTAAAGTCGGATCCCCTTGAGGGTGCTCCGCAGGCGAGAGGTATCGTGCTTGAGAAGATCGGTGTCGAGGCAAAACAGCCCAACTCCGCGATCCGGAAGTGTGTGCGTGTCCAGCT
>JBAYMI010000326.1:0-3109 GCA_041663625.1 Methanoregula sp. | reverse complement strand
CTCGCATACCTCGTTCACGTACGTACTGGACATCCTGCACCGGTACCAGCGCGAGCTCGCGAGCCTCCACCGCGTGGCCCTGACAAGCGTGACTGCCCGGGAGTTCTGGGTCCGGTCCCCGGACGGGACCTGGCAGTTCTTCCTGGTCCGGCACGATTCCATCCTGGAGGTCCGGGCCGACGGGATGTACATCCCGAAGGAGAGTATCCCGGTAAGGACGGTGGATCTGTCGGATGTCACGGCTGACGGGGAAGACTCTCCGTCGAAGGGTGGGGAGTAACCCCTACTCATTTCCGGGGTAACCCGGAAGGGTCAATCCGGGGCCGTATCGGGCTCCGTATCACCATTTTTTGACACATTTTTGCAAAAACGGGTACACTTTTGCTCACTTTTTCCGGATATGCTCATTTCGATGTGATTTGGGGGAAACGGGGCATTTTGGGGTGAGTTGTAAAACGTTAATGTACGCTAATGGGTGGCAAAAGTCGGGGTCGCGAGGGGGGCAGGACGGTCAAAATGAAAGGAAGGGGGGTTTTGGGGGTGCATCCGGAAGTGCCACTGCCAACCTGATACCATCAGACGAGCGGGGATCCGTATTTCGCGTCGGGTGCGTGTGGGGCGGGGCCGGACTTGTGGTAATTGGGCGGACCCGGGGCCGGTTTAGTACCGGACCCGTCGTCAAGCGCTGGTATAAAATTTAGATTTCAAATCCGACACTTGGTGAAATCCGGACGTCACCTCCATCCTGTCCTGACTTCTGCAATCCAAACGTTGCTAAATATGACCTCAATTATTCCCGCCGGCAAACCTCTTCAATTTCCGATCTCTGTTCCGCGTTTTTGCGAATTATGACCTCTGATTTTGGTGTTTTTGGGAAAAGAGGTACAACCGGCAATGGTGCGGGCTCCGATGTACCGGAATTCCCACAGGTGCCTCCCAGCGTTCTGTGAGGGGGGTAACCGGTGGAGGTGTCGTCTGGCAAGGTCCCCGGGGTGGGAGGTGTCCATCGTCAGTCGCTGGTATCCAGAGGGCAGTGCCAGGGGATTCGGATGAGGGGGGGCGGGAGTTTGCGAACCGGGCCCGGACAAAAAAATTTGTTGAGAAACGGGCCCGGCAAAAAATATTGTTGCCCGTGCTGGTTTTGGCCGAAAAAAAATTCCGACGCGAACGTGACCTACCCGGAAATTTTTTGCACGAACCGGTTCTGCCGGGAATTTTTTTAGCCGGAGCTACCTGATGCGAATTCACGGCTGCGTGCAGTGAGGCTTGTACCGATTGGACGGACCCGGGACTGGATCGGGAGGGGGCTGTCGTCAATTGCCGGAGCCGGAAGCACTGAACTGTGACCCGATTATTGCCGCATGATCTCAACCACGCGATTGACAATCTCCGTCATCGCATCATCCTTCAGATGTCCAGCGGTATATTGGATAATCTTTTTATCGGCAGTAAAAATCCGGGTTGGCCGTACATTGCTGTCCTGGCGGAGTGATCCCGATGAGAAATCAGCTTCGCTGATGAGAATCGCATACCGGTCCGAAACCAGCCGGCTGGTTATCTGGCAGAGAATAACATCATCGCCCTCCGGTGTGGCAAGGACAAGGGCCGGGCGTTTCTTGGCGCTGCTCAGTCCGAGAAAGGAAATAAGACGACAACGATGTCGCCTTTTACAGGTCCGCCCATGCCTCGTCTTCCTCAGGACGCAGCCAGTCCTTTTTCAGGGAAGATTCGCTGGCAAGTGCCGTTTCGGAAATTATTTTGCCGGCTTTCTTCTTTTTCGCCCGGATAAAATCAAGGATCTCAAGGTGGTGCTGGCGCGGCATCTGGTGCAGTTCCCTGATGATCTGTTCTTCTACTTCCACGGGTATTCACCTGCTGCTCTTTGATCGATTCATTATACGGAGGAGATAATCAGGTTTCCTGTTATGGGTGTGCTCTCGTCCTCCCTGTCGGCCGCGTGCGGCGGGGCCGGGCTTGTACTAATTGCGGACCCGGAACCGGATTGTTGTGGACCCGTCGTCAATTGTCGGGATTAAGGGCACTGAGCAGCGGCTGGTACGGACGGGTCGGGAAAGTCATGATGAAACAATTTATTCATTTGACAGCATACTCAAAGATAGAGAGGTCAGGAGATTTTCCGGATGGCACCAGATTCAGAAGAATAGTTCCGGCAGGCGCAGTATGATCTTGGTACTGCGGAATCTCTCGTCTCCGCAGAGCGATATCCTCCGGCGATATTCTACTGTCATCTTACCTTGGAAAAAGCCCTGAAAGCATTGTACGTGGAGAAATTCGCCGATACTCCGGATAAGACTCACAGCCTCGTATTCCTGGTTGAAATCCTTGAGCTGGAATTACCCCAAAAGTCCATGGACTCGTTGTTCGTTATCAACCGTATCGGGATTACCGGCAGATATCCCCATAACCTTGATGAGGTTCTTGAACAATATACCCGGGAAAAGACAGCGAGAATTGTTCGCGAGACCAGGGAGATTCTTACATGGTTGATGCAAAAGTCCTTGAAGCGGTAAATTTTTTTGGTGCTGTCGTGAGGGAAAACGGGATCCATATCCACGACCTGATCGTGTTCGGATCTTCGGGCCAGGGAACGGCATCTCCCCACAGTGACATCGATATTGCAATCGTTTCCGGTGATTTCGCAGGCAGGGATATTTTCGAACGGGCTCTTTTAACGAAAGATGCCGAGATCCAGACGGTCAGGAAATTTAAGATTGCCCTCGATGTGCTCTCCCTGACACCGGAAGAATACCGGGACCCGGCATCGCTTATTGCCGGCACTGTCAGGAAAGGAATTGTTGTGCCGGTTACTTCCTCTACCTGAGATAATCCGGCCCTGACTTCTGCCATCCAAATGCGGCTAAATATGACCTCACTTATTCCCGTCGATAAACCTCTCTATTTTCCGGGCCCGGTTCCGCGTTTTTGCGAATTATGACCTCCCCTTTTGGGGGGTAGGGGAAAAAGAGGTACAACCGGCTCCGATAAGGGCTCCGTTGTACCAGAATTCCCCCGGGTGCTTCCCCGCCTTCTGTGAGGGGGTCACCGTCGGAGGGTCTGGCAGGGTCACCGGGGAGGGATGGCCCATCGT
>JBAYMI010000325.1:0-3119 GCA_041663625.1 Methanoregula sp. | reverse complement strand
GCCGATACCGATACCCCAGAAGATCGGGGTGATGATCGTGTAGATGATGGTCAGGTCAAGCAGCAGCTGCGAGAGCGCCAGCATGATAACCACGAAATACAGGAACACGCGGAGCAGTAAGAGCACGGGTCTGAGCAGTTCGATATCGGCAGTCTTCGAGTAATTCCTGAAGAAGTCGATGAAGTAATCAATGAGGATGATACCTACCACGAGGATGATGAGGAACGCAACGACATGAGGGATGTACTCAATGACCCTGGTCATGAACGCGCTGAGGTAATCCATATTGAGTATGTCGACTGCCGCAAGAATGGCGACCAAGTAGACGATGACGCGTACGAGAATATCTCCCACGTGCCCGAGGGAGACATTAGACTTTATTACGGATTTTCCTACGTCCGATTCCCCGATCACCGGGGCTGATACTGCCGTGGCCGTGGCCTTGTCAATGATGATACGGACCGCTTTTCCGAGCAGCCGACCTACAATCCAACCGACAAGAAGCACAATAAGTGCACCGATAACAGCAGGAAGTACTGCTATTACATTTTCCATTCCACGGGAAACGATGTCCATTGAAACCATGTTTTTTAACTCCTGTTAATGCCGCACAATTCGAATTATAGAGTGGCAACATTCTATGTTGCGGGTACTCTATTAAGAGTGTTGCTAATTATACTATTTAAAATCTTTCTTTATCAACTATACACTATGATGATTCATAAAGATTATAAATTCGCCGGTTCACATATTTTACAGAAAGCCGCGATGCCCGGCCCGATACCACCATGATGCAGGATTACCAGCAGGAACTTCTCATAATCCGGGAACTTCTCAAGAAGAACCCGAACGGGATGAGTGTCACCGATATCTCAAAGGCGTTGAAGAAGAACAAGAACACTATCGGGAGATATCTCGATATCCTGCTCATCTCCGGGCAGGTCGATATGCGGACCTACGGGATGGCAAAGGTGTACACCCTCTCCCAGCGGGTCCCGCTCTCCGCCATGCTCAGTTATTCAAAGGAACTGATCATGGTGCTCGACACCGAGTCCCGGATCATTGATGTGAACGCAAACTTTCTCACCCTCCTGCACCTTTCCCGCGAAGAGACCATCGGGAAAAATCTCACCTACCTCAAGTCCCCCGAAGTGGATGTCCATGAACTCATCAGCATCCAGGCTGCCGACCTGGAAGAGAGGGAGAGCACGGTCACGTTCCATGTCAGGGACAAGGGCGAGCGGATCTTCCACCAGAAATGTGTCCCCACGGTTTTTGATGATGGCAGGAAAGGTATCACCCTGATCCTCGAAGACGTGACGGAGCATATCCTTGCCGAGCGGGAGATCCGGGAGAACGAGGAGCGATTCCGGATGATGGCCGAGAACATTCAGGACGGGCTCATGATCATTGAGAGCGGCAAAACCGTGTATGCCAACAACCGCATCACGGAGATCACCGGGTATTCCCTTAAAGAACTCTGGGCAATGAACCCCACGAGCATCATCCCGACGGAATGCCAGGATGAGGTTGCGAAATGCACTCGGGATATCGAAACGAATCCTGACAAACCCGCCAGCATCCAGATGTGGATCATCAGGAAGGACGCGGAGCGGAGGTTCGTCTACCTCCGGTTCACTGCCGTGCGCCACAGCGACATACTCTACAATTTCATTATCTTCACCGATATCACTGAGCTGAAAACCCAGGAGGCCAAGGTCAGTGAGAGCGAGCAGCGGTTCAGGATGATGGCCGAGAACATCCAGGACGGACTCATTATCGTTGAAAACGAGAGAGTCGTCTTCACAAACCGCCGGATCAACGAGATCTCCGGGTATTCGAAGGAGGAGATGGCTGCGATGGGACTCCACGGGACCCTCATTGTCGAGGATGTCTCGGGAATAGCCGCGGCAGGGATCATCCCCCATTCGGAAACGACAAAACTTGAGGAGATTGTCAGGAGCGTCCAGCCGGATTCAAATATCCCCGGGGAGTTCAAGGTCTGGATACGGCGCAAGGACAGCACACCACGGTTTATCCAGGGAAAGGTCACCGCGGCCCGGCACGGAAACGTAACCAGTACCTACATTACCATCGCAGATATCACAGTGTTCGCAGAGCGGGAGAGATCCCTGCGTGAGCGAATCGATGCGCTCCAGGAAATCCTGCATTGAGAGATGACCTCCTGCGCATTTTTCCTTCGGGACGCGTCACACCATTTATTATTCATATGTATAACCCATCAAAAAAACGTTTTAATACTATGACTTTCAACATTAATGAAACATTTGTAAAATATGGCGTGAAATAATTATGACTGTGCGAGAAACTTCCACCCCCCTCACTGATAGCATGTCCCCTACTTCCGGAAACCGGCTTGGACTGGGCTGCAATCTCCTGACGATCCTTCTCCTGACCGGTATCGCGTTCGCATTCATTGCAGTATCACCGGCATCTGCCGGTGATGGAACCCAGTACATGGCAGGAAGCCCCGAGCTCTCCGCTGCGATATCCGGCAGCAACGAACTCTCTCCGGGCGATGAAGTAGAACTTGCGGTTACCATCCAGAACACGGGTGTAAACCAGTTCAAATTCGTTAAGTCGAATATTGTCGACCGTGACGATATTCCGAACACCGCAAAATTCCTGACCGTGACCCTTGGTTCAGGCAACACATCCCTGATCGTGAAATCCGATCCCCAGATGATCGGGGATCTTGCTGCAAGTGGTACGGAGACTGCAACATTTACTGTCAGGGTCCCCACCGATGCCCCTGCGGGTACATTCATCCTGCCGGTTTACCTGAATTATACCTACCTGTACAACGCTGACCAGTATGGGACCGACACCATCCAGTACCGGTACAAGACCGTGAACAAGACCCTGGAACTTCCCATTAAGATCAAGGAAAATGCCCAGATCGATGTCATCTCAACCGATATCCAGCACCTGAATGCCGGCACCGAGGGATACATCACCATCAATGTAAAAAATATCGGCCAGGAGAATGCAAAGAAGGCTACGCTGATCATTGCACAGAACTCCGGGAGCCCGATCATCCCCACGGAAGGCAGTGCCTATATCGGTGACTTCCCTTCCAACGGGACCGCAACCGGTAT
>JBAYMI010000324.1:0-3149 GCA_041663625.1 Methanoregula sp. | reverse complement strand
GGTCACAGGCTCCCGCGTGGTCGAACACCGACCCCGCAGCGATCGTCAAGATCATCCTGGAACTCCGCAAGGAAGGCGCATCGAGCGCAAAGATTGGACTGGTCCTGAGAGACCGGCACGGTGTTCCCGACGTTAAGCTTGTCACTGGCAAGCGCATCGGGACCATTCTTCGAGAGAACAAGGTTGCAACCGAGATCCCCGAGGACCTCCGCGACCTGATGGGCAAGGCCCTTGGCCTCAGGAAGCACCTCTCCGAGAACAAGAGGGATCTGCACAACAAGCGCCAGCTCCAGCTGGTCGAGTCCAAGATCCGCCGTCTCGTTAAGTACTACACGTCGAGCAGGAAACTGCCCGCCGGCTGGGTCTACAAGCCGGAGAACGCCGAGATCCTCCTCTCCAGGTAAATCGTCAGGAATCGTCCCTATGTCAGCGTCCCTTGAATCCGCAGCAGAGACCGTTGCAGCACAGATCCGCAGGCAGGAGTTTGTCGAGGTGCTTGCGCACCACGACGCGGACGGCATTGCAGCCGCCGCCATCCTCTGCCATGCGATGCTCCGTGCCGGCGTACGGTTCCGGCTCCGGGTGCGACAGGACGTGAACGCATCGGATCTTTCCGATGAGAGTGCATACCTCCTCTGCGATATCGGTGCAGGGATTGCCGACCTCCCGAAGACGACGATGGTGGTGGATCACCACCTCCCGCTCTTCGATGGGGAGTTCCACGCAAACCCGCGCCTTGCCGGTATCGACGGCGACCGCGAGCTCTCGGGTGCAGGCACCGCGTACTATGTTGCCCAGAAACTGGGCGACAACCGCGACCTCGCCGGACTTGTCATCCCCGGTATCATCGGGGACGGGCAGGAAATCATCGGGAAGAACCTCGAGATCTTCAACGATGCCATCACAAACGGCATCATCGTGCCGGACCGGGGCCTGAAACTCCCGGGCCGGGACATGCTCGAGCGCTGGTATACTGCAACACACCCGTACCTCGACGGGATCAGCGGCGAGGAACAACTCGTCGCCGATTTCATCGACGGGTCACGGGACCAGACCAGGCCCGACGAGCCGCTCCGGCTCGATACCCTGGTATCCCGCATTGTGCTCGAAACGGCACCGAAAGCGACCCTCACCGGCCTGCAGGGCATTTACGGCGACACCTTCCACCTCCAGCGCGAGGTGATCGAGGACGCCCATGCCCTGACAGCGGTTATCGACGCCTGCGGCAAGACCGGCAACGGCGACATCGGGGCAACGCTCTGCATGCGCTCCTCGCACGACATCGACCGTGCATGGGAGATCGCACGGCAGCACCGCGTCCGGGTCATCGGGGCTGTGAAATCAGCCCGCCCGCACGAAGGGGTTGCCGGGGCATACGAGGTGCAGGACGCAACCGTTGCAAGCGATGTTGCCGACATCCTCTCCCGGGACCTCCCGGCAGAGGGCCCGGTGCTCGTTTACGCAAAGAGCGGCAGTATGTGCCGGATCTCGGTCCGTTCCCCCACGAGCAGCACCGTTGAACTCGGGCCAAAAGTCCGGGAGATCGCGGCAGCCTGCGGCGGGAATGGCGGGGGACACAACCTCCGGGCGGGGGCAACAATCCCCTGCGACCAGATCGCAGCATTCGCAAAAGGCTGGCAGGAGGCACGTGCAGCATGATGCAGGTCGAAGGATCTATCACGACCCTGCACAGCGATGCAGCCTGCGTTGCCCAGGCACTCTCGCCCGACAACCTCCGCAGCATGGAGACTCGGGCAGAGGGAAACCGGGTGGTAACAACCATCGCGGGCACGCAGATCCGTTCGGTCATAGCATCCGTGGACGATTATCTGATGAACCTGGCAGTGGCGGAGGACGCATGTTCTCTGCACGGGAAATCCAACAGGTGATATTATGGCAAAGAAGAAACAGGTAGGAAGAAGAGTTGAAGGCTGGAAGGCCAAGAGCTGGTACAAGGTGCACACCCCCGACACCCTCGGGAAGGCGTACATCGGCGATACCATTGCAAACGATGCTGAGAGCGTTGTCGGCCGCATCATGCACGCAACGCTCGGCGAGATCACCAACGATTACGCCAAACAGTACATGAAGATGAGCTTTAAGATCGATACCGTGACCGGCGACTCGGCATACACCGAGTTCGTTGGCCACGAAGTGACCCGCGACTACCTCCGCTCGCTCGTGAAGCGCCGGAGCTCCCGCATCGACACCATCGTCCTGGTCGTCACCAAAGACGGCAAGAAGGTCCGGCTGACGATATGCACGTACACGTTCGCCCGTGCCAACCTCTCGCAGGAGCACGCGATCCGGAACGCAATTATCCAGGCCATTGCCACACAGTCGGGCGCATGGGACTTAACCACGCTCCTGAACGGGATCGTTTCGGGCGAGATCTCCCGCGACCTTTTCAAGGCAGTCAAGACGATCTACCCGACCCGCAGGGTCGAGATCACCAAGTCCAAGGTCGAACCGATCGCAGCAAAGGTCGACACGACCTAATCTCTTTTTTTTATGCATACCTGGCCAGCGAGCCGCTGCGGATTTCCGCATTCCGAATGTTAATGAAATCTCACGCTCTATACTGTAGCTCATGTCCACCGTCATCACGGATCCCGTACGCCAGAAACTCCTGCTTGGAGCAGTAGCTCTCGGCGTAGTGATGGACGGGCTCGACGGTTCGATCGTGAACGTGGCGCTCCCGACAATGGCCACCTACTTCGACACGGATACCGGGACTATCGCGTGGGTGATCATCACCTACCTGCTGATGATGGCCGGGCTCCTCCTCGTCTTCGGGAAACTCGCGGACCGGGGACTTACAAAGAAACTGTTCCTCCTCGGATTCCTGATCTTCACGATAGGTTCTGCAGCCTGCGGGATCGCTCCATCGCTTGACGTCCTCCTCGCTGCACGGATCGTGCAGGGCATCGGGGCTGCAATGATTGCAGCCGTTGCCCCCCTGCTCTGTATCCGGTACCTTCCGGCGAATATGCTGGGCACCGCGCTCGGCGTTATCGCCGCGTCGGCGTCCATCGGATTTGCAGCCGGGCCCGCAATCGGGGGGATCCTCACCCAGTACCTGTCGTGGCACTGGATCTTCCTGGTAAATATCCCGATCGGCATCATAGGAATCATCTTTGCGGCCCGGG
>JBAYMI010000323.1:0-3166 GCA_041663625.1 Methanoregula sp. | reverse complement strand
AGAGCGGCATAGATCCGTGCGGCATCCTGTTTTTTCATGGTCCAATGGGGTAGGGCGGATTCGAACCGCCGTCAAAGCGTCCCAAACGCTCTAGGATGGACCAGGCTACCCTACTACCCCGCGCCATCATAGTTGGGGCGGGGGAATAAAAATAGGTGGTGGTAGGTATGAAAGCAATGACAATGATTCTGAAATCAGGTTCACTCTCCTTGAAATGATTTTGGGGAGTGAGACCCCCATACCCTGAATTATCACGGACGCAGCCACACCCGACAGGGCGCTCCTACAGCGGATTAATTACCGGTAATTACCGGAAAACAATCTGGCATGTTCTACCTTTGAGAGGCCCTGATACGGGGTACCACCATAAATCGTGATACAATAATGAACCCCATTATTCTCAAAAATGATTGCTGAATATTGTTACGATCTCACCGGCAGCGGTTTCTTCTTCCCTTCCGACACCACGGTTCCCCGGAATTTTCCAAGAAGGATCGCATCGGAAAGATTCCCTGGCACGCTCCCGTCAAGGACGACAAGGGGGATGCCGCTCCGCTCCACGATCCGGGCAGCAACAATGTCGAGCACGTTGTTGGAACCGGCGCCGAGCGCGGTTCCGCCAACGATCTCCAGCAGTTTTTTAGGCGTCATAACGTCAAACCGCTTTGCTTTCGGGTTCTTCTTCGGGTCTTCGGTATAGATCCCGTCAACCGAGGTTGTATTGATGAAGACCGAGGCACCCACGCGCTCGGCAAGGACAGCCGAAACTGCATCGGTGGTCTGGCCGGGGGTGATGCCCCCCATCACCACGATCTTGCCGGACTCGCCGAACATTAGTGCTTCTGCATGGCTCGTGGCTACCGCAGGGTACGCAGCCTCGCCCAGCGCCGCGATAAGCAGGGTCGCGTTCAGCCGGGTGATCAGGATGCCGACCTCGTCCGCGGTGCCCTCATCACTCCCCACATCCCGGAGGATGTCGATATAACTCCGGGCCATGCCTCCGCCGCCAACGACAACAAAGAGCTGGTGCTTCTGTGCGATCTTCTTCAGTACGGGGACATATTCTTTTATCCGGTGCTCGTCCAGCTTCGGGATCAGGATGGAGCCGCCCAGCGAGATGACAACCTTCTTCATTGCACTAGTTTTTGTACCGGGTGCTCATATAGAGTTGTTGACCATGTTCTACTGCCCGGTCTGTAAAAGCCAGGATATCTTCCCGGTTGCGGGGGGATATATCGGCCAGGTCTATCTCTGCAAGAAGTGCAAATACCGTGGATCGTTCGTTCTTGAGATCGACGACCCCGCAGCACTGGAAGAAGCGGATCGGGACGCAAAGAAAAATCCCCGCTGATCCGGGGTGGAGTCCCCCATGCACGAGGCCCGCCAATATCGGAAGACAGAGAATAACGCGGCAACCTGTTCCCTCTGCAACCACCGGTGCGTAATCAAAGAGGGAAAGCACGGGATCTGCGGGGTCCGGATCAATGAAAAAGGGACCCTGTATGCCGGGACATACGGGAAGATCAGCGCGGAAGCGGTCGACCCGATCGAGAAGAAACCGCTCTATCACTACCTGCCCGGCACAACCTCCTACTCGCTCGGGAGCGTGGGGTGCAACTTCCATTGCAGACACTGCCAGAACTGGCATATCTCCCGCGCTGACTTCGAGATTGCTCACCTGCGGACTCTTTCACCGGAAGAGGGCGTGAGCCGGGCGATCGGCAGCGGCTCTGCCAGCATCGCGTGGACCTACAATGAGCCGACCATCTGGCACGAGTACACGCTCGACATGGGCACGCTTGCCCGGGCGCGGGGGCTCGGCACCGTGTACGTGACCAACGGGTACATCACGGAGGAAGCCCTCCGCGAACTTGCTCCGATGCTGGGCGCGTACCGGGTGGATCTCAAGGCATTCACGGACGATTTTTACAAAAAGATCTGCGGTGCACGGCTCCAGCCGGTCCTCGACTCTGCCATGCTTGCCCGCGAACTGGGCATGCATGTCGAGACCGTGACGCTCGTCATCCCCGGCCTGAACGACAGCATGGAGGAGCAGGAGGCGCTGATCCGCTGGGTGATCGAACACCTTGGCCCCGACACCCCGATGCACTTCTCGGCATTCCACCCGGATTACCAGATGACCGACCGGGGCGGCACACCGGTAGCCATGCTTGAGAAGATCTACGAGCGGGCAAAGGCACTCGGGCTCCGGCATCCCTATCTCGGGAACGTGTACCGCCACCGGTACGAGAATACGTACTGCCCGGCATGCGGTGCCACCCTGATAGAACGGCAGGGCTTCTCGAGCCGGCTTGCCGGGCTGGACGGGACGCAGTGCCAGAAGTGCGGTGAGAAGATCGGGATCGTGACCCATGCCTGATGATAAGGGTGGCGAGACCCGGTTCATTGCAGACCGCATGCTCGGTACCCTGACCCGCTATCTGCGATTTATGGGGTACGACACCACGAGCGCGAACCGGCTCGCGGAAGGGAACACAAAGGAGGACACGCTCCTTCTCGATATGGCCGCACAGGAGCACCGCAAGCTCCTGACCCGGGATGCAGAACTTGCCCGCCGCGGGAAGGATCGGGCAGTCCTCCTCCGGCCCGGGGACGTGATGGATCAGGTACAACAGCTGATCGATGCCGGCCTTATAGAACGGCGGTTGACTATGAGCCGGTGCTCGCTCTGCAACACGCTGCTCCGTGACGCTCGCACTGAAGAGATCAACGGAGCTGACTATGCACCCCGGGATCGCAGCGGGCTCTCATTCTTCTGGTGCGGGCACTGCCGGAAGCTCTACTGGAACGGATCGCACGGCAGGCACCTGGGGGAGAGGCTGAAAAAGATCCTGAAATAAACCGGAAACAGAATCGCCGGGGGATCAGATTGCCCTAACGAGAGTCTTGTAAAATGCATCGGACGCGGTGCGTTCGATCCACGGGCGGTGCCCGCATTTCTCCAGGAGAACGAACTGGAAATCCGGGAGGACTTTGGCAAGCGGATCATTGACACCTTCGGCCGGGTGGGGATCCCAGTCGCCGTGGATAGCGACCACGGGGCACTTGATCGCCTTTCCCATCTGGAGAAGGATCGCCTTCTCCCGCAGATCGCAGGCCTCGTCCCAGACCCCGCGGAAGACATCGTACTGGCAGTGGAAACCTT
>JBAYMI010000322.1:0-3173 GCA_041663625.1 Methanoregula sp. | reverse complement strand
TGGCCTGCTGGAAAACCGGTTCAGCCTCACGGAAGTCAACCGCGACATGGACGTGCTGAACCGCGATATCCGTACCCTCGCATACCAGAACCTGGCACCGCCCCTGATTGCCAAGCTGAGAAACGAGCTGGGTCTCATCGACAAGACCTGCAACCGTATCGAAGTGATCATCCGGACGGATTTCATTCCCGCGGCTTATGCACTCGCGGAAGTGGCGACCGGCGGTGTCATCCTCCTGATGCTCTTCATCCGAATGGAAAGCATCTTTGAGAGCACGATCATTTTTGCCGTTATCTGCACGATGCTCATCGGCCTGCTGCTCCTGATTGGCGATATGGACAACCCGTTCGAGTTCGGCCCGGACACGTTTGCGGACGTGGACCTTGAGACGCTGGTGTTCCTCGAGACCTATTTTGACGAGCAGGACGCCCTGATGGCGGATAATCCTCCGTCAAAATCATGATTGGGGCAGAGCGATCCTACCGGTAATTCTCTCTTTTTCGCGGCTGTCGTTGTCAGCAGACTCGCTGTTGTATTCTTCACGGGATCACCATTGCTTTACCCACATCTCCCCTGGCAGAATCCTGAAACGTATTGCTCTGGAGAAATCATTCAGCAGGCACAGGCGCTTCCCAAGGGCTCCGCCTTCCGCTCTGCCCCATTCGTGCAGGGATCCCCCGCATTGCGATACTGCTGTACCCCCGGAATAATTCACCGGTCTCAATGGGGTGGCACTATATTCAGGGGGCATCATAATGCGCCCCGTCCCCCAACGGCACAAACTGGCGCAGGAAGGAGCGATCATTTCTGCAAAAAAATTTTCACCAGGGCACTTTTTTCTTAACGTGCATCTGCCAGGAACCAGGTAAAAAAAAGAGAATCAGGTTCTTTGGGAACCTGCATATTCTGCGGACGTGGTTAATGACCTTTCGGGAAGAGTGAATATTCACTCTTCTTTTCTGCCGATTCCGCCCGGTCCGATCGTGATCCCGGCCTTCTTGAGCAGATAGTAGCCAGAAGCAAGACCGACCATGATAACACCGGCCCCCATCATTTCAAAGCCAAACTCATACCCGCTCATGGCTGCAGCGGTCGTAACCGTTTTGCCGTCAATAATTGTCGTTGTATAAACGGTGGGATCGAGCAGGATCACTTTACGTGCCACCGCGATTATCGCCAGCAGGACTACGATCTCCACGTGGATCGTGTTCTCGCGGAAGTAGGCCTTGATCGTATCGAGCAGCTCGACACCGATGAGCACCAGCAGGAATGCACCGAGCACCAGGATCATCTCGCGGGCTTCCAGGAGGTAGGGAGTTTCAATCAAAAGGGCATTATAAAGGTACATGAGGAGATCGATGATTGCAGCTACGACAACCCCCATGAGCATGATCATCAGCACAGCATAGGTGAGTTTCTCAAATTTTTCAACAGGTCCAATAATGTCCATTTTCATCCCTCGAACGGTATCAGGTCCGGCTCGGCCGGATCATACAGGTTCACGACATCGCCAATTACGATAACCGCCGGGGGTTTTACACCGGCCTTCTTTGCTTCACCGGCAATCGTGGCAAGAGTGCCGGTGGTGACCCGGCGATCCTTCCGCAGGCCCCGTTCTATGATAGCGACCGGGGTCTGGTCCGGTTTTCCTTTCTTTACCAGAACTGCTGCAATCTTTCCAAGGTTCGCAACTCCCATAAGGATGACGATCGTCCCCCGGCTCTTTGCCAGGAGTTCCCAGTCAAGGGCCGGCTCCGCCTTTGTCGGATCCTCGTTGCCGGTCAGGATCGTGACCTGGGAGGCATACTTCCGGTGGGTGAGCGGGATGCCGACCGAGGCCGGGACCGCCAGGGCGCTGGAGATTCCCGGCACCATCTCGACCGGTATCCCCGAGGCCCGGACGGTTTCCAGCTCCTCGCCGCCCCGGCCAAAGAGGAACGGGTCGCCTCCCTTGAGCCGGACAACACTATTTCCTTTCTTTGCCCGGTCAACCATCAGTGCCTCGATCTCGTCCTGTTCAAGGATGTGCTTCCCGCCGAATTTTCCGCAATCGATCTTCTCGGCCCGGGCCGGGAGCGTTGCGAGAATATCCTCGCCGGGAAGCTGATCGAAGAGCACCACATCGGCCTTATCGATAATCTTCCGCCCTCTCTGTGTCAGCAGCCCTTCCGCGCCGGGCCCCGAGCCCACCAGATATACCCTGCCTGTCATTGCGTAATCCCCAGTTCCCTGTATGCGTCATCGATCAGGACCTGTGCTCTTTTACGGAATAGCCGGCCCTGTTCCCGGGCCTGCTCAAGATCCGTAACATCGGTCTCGATCCGCTCCTCCTTTGTCCCGTCCAGAGAGAGCACCTCGGCGATGAGATGGCCGCCTTTGCAGTAAATGCCAAGCGGCGTGAAACAGCCGCCGCCCAGCTGTTCCATCACAGCCCGCTCGGTAGCAACGTCTTTCCTTGTTTGCGGATGGTCGAGTGCCGAGAGGACTTCCATCAGGGACGGGTCTGCCCGGCTGACCACGGCAATGGTACCCTGGTTGGGTGACGGGACGAACTTCTCCGGGGGGAACCGCTCTCCCTTGATATGGATCCCGAGCCGGGTGAGTCCGGCCTCGGCAAGGATGATCGCATCGTACTCGCCGGCGCTCATCTTCCTGATGCGGGTGTCCACGTTGCCGCGCAGGTCTTTGATGGTGATCGTGGGATCGTGCCGGAGGAGTTGTGCCCGGCGTCGCGTACTCGATGTCCCGATAACGCGGACATTGGCAAGCTCCCCCCGGTGGGCAATGAAATCAGCCGGCGAATCACGTTTCAGGATCGCTGCAGTGAAAAGTCCGCTCGGGCGGTACGCGGGGATGTCCTTCATGCTGTGCACTGCACAGTCAATGGTGTTGTCAAGGATTGCATCGTCCAGCGCCCGGACAAATACGCCCTGTCCCCCGATTGCATGCAGCGGCACCTGCGTTGTGGTATCGCCCTGCGTGCTGATGATGATCTTCTCGGCCTCGATATCCAGCGCTTTAAGTTTCTGTATGACCGTCTCGGTCTGGGCAAGGGCCAGCTTGCTGCCCCGGGTCCCGATTCTTATCGGCATGAGGTGTACGCCTGTGCCAGTGTGGCGATATCGTATTCAGTGTGCGCTTCAGAGAGGAAGTTGGTCTCGAACTGCGAAGGG
>JBAYMI010000321.1:0-3174 GCA_041663625.1 Methanoregula sp. | reverse complement strand
CATCCGTCGCGAACATTAATCCTCCGGCGGGAGAGACATCTCAGTACGAGTTGTTCAGGATTATGCAGATCATCACCCCGACATCTGTTCTCCGCGACTGGACAGAACATGACGCCTCTGCGCTTGTACGTCATGCAGACAATCCCCGGATTGCGGCAACCATGCGGGATGGCTTTCCCTCCCCCTATACCCTCAGCGATGCACACCGGTTCATCGCCATGGCAACAGCACCCGGCCGGCAGCTCTTCCTTGCCATTGAAGTGGCTGGCGAGGCCTGTGGGGGTATCGGCATCAACCCGCTGGAGAATGTTCACCGGGGTTCTGCCGAGATCGGGTACTGGCTCTCCGGATCACTCTGGGGCCAGGGAATAATCACCGATGCGGTGCGGGCGCTTGTGCCGGTTGCGTTCCGGCAGTATGATATTGTCCGGCTCCAGGCAGGTATCTTCTCAAACAATCCTGCATCCATGCGGGTTCTTGAGAAATGCGGGTTTGTCCGCGAAGCTGTCCACCGGAATGCCATCACGAAGAACGGCGTGAATATGGACGAAATTGTGTACGCATTATTGCGATAAAAAAGTGAGATTATGCCGGAGTGCCATCTTCATGTGATCCCGTTGATGACTTGACCCTTCCTGTTGAGATTACAAGGTTCGCATTATGCGCATTTTTGCCTAATCGCTCCGCAGCGCCTCTATCGGATCGAGGTTCGCTGCACGCCATGCGGGATATACCCCCGAGAAGATGCAGATGGCAATCCCGATAGCCATCGATACCGGGACATAAATCAGGCTCGCGAATGTGAAGAAATATTTCGTTGTCCCTACCATGGCGAGCACAACGAGCCAGCCTAATATTACGCTCATGATCGCCCCGATGATTGCGCCGACCAGGCCGAGGATCACCGCTTCATAGATGAACATCCGGAGCACCTCGCTCTTCCGCGTGCCGATGCTGCGCAGGATACCGATCTCACGGATCCGTTCGGTTACTGACATCATCATCACGTTGAAGATCGATGTCGCAGCAACCAGAAGCGAGATGCCGGCAATTGCCATAACGAATGTCGTCAGCGTGCTGACCGTTGATGTAATGCTCTCCATCATACGGCTGCTGTCCTGTACCTGGACTTCGTCCTCCTTGCGGTTCAGCTGGTCCTCGATGGCCTCGGTTGCCGTGTCTGCATCATCGATGTCGTAGAGTATAACGTTGACCTGGTCGTACTCGCCTTCCCCTCCATAGAGTCCGGTATAAGCCTTCTCCGTCATGATGATTGCATTATCGCTGTTGAGGTCCATCGACATGCCCTTCTCCTCAAGGATGCCGACGACCCGGACCTTCTGGATGATCGCCTCTTCATCGTCTTCATCACCGATGGTGATACGGCTCCCGATTGTAAGGTCATTGTTCTCGGCAAAGGTCGGGCCGACAACAACCGCATTTGAGGTCTGGGGGAGTGTTCCGTTAGCAACCGTCAGGATCGTTGCCATGTCTTCATCCCGCATGCCATAGATGGTCGCCCTTCGTTCATCGTCCCCGATCTTGATGGTATCGGACTCCTGGTAGAGCGGGTAGACATTCCCGTACTTCCCGGCAGCCCGTTCAATATCATCAAACTGATCCTTGTCGATGTAATCGTCATCGCTGGAGCTGCCTCCGCCCCCCATCATGCCTCCGCCACCGCTGTCCGGTTTCACGACCAGCACGTTGGCCATGGCCGAGAGTTCTTCGGTGACCGACATGGTCATGTTCGCACCCATCATTCCCATCGAGGATATGGCTACGACACCGATAACGATGCCGATGGCTGCGAGCAGCGAACGGAGGAAATTAAGCCGGATACTCCTCACCGAAAGCTGGAGGATGATATCTTTCTTCATGATTCCACCTTCCCGTCCTTGATCCGTATTGTCCGTTCCGCCTGTGCACCGATAGACGGGTCGTGGGTGACAATGATGACCGTCCTGCCCTGATTGTGAAGGGCAGTGAGCATCGCCATGATCTGTGCGCCGGTCTTCGTGTCGAGGTTACCGGTCGGTTCGTCGCAGAGGAGGATATCAGGGTCGTTGATGAGGGCACGCGCTATGGCGACCCGCTGCTGCTGTCCCCCGGAGAGTTCGGCAGGTTTGTGCTTGGCCAGGCGCTTATTGATCCCCACATCGGCAAGAAGCTTGCTGACCCGGCCTGTAGTATCATTGCACCGGTGTTTGAGGATGTAGGGGTATTCCACGTTCTCGTATGCGGAGAGAAGCGGGATTAAGTTGAACTTCTGGAAGATATAGCCGATGGCATTGAGCCGGAGGTCGGTGAGTTTATCATCGGACATCTTCCTGATGTTCTTGCCGGTGATGCGCAGCGTCCCGGAGGTCGGGACATCCAACCCTCCGATCTGGTTAAGAAGGGTGGACTTGCCGGAGCCCGATGGCCCCATGATGGCGACAAACTCGCCCCGATCGATCCTGATCGAGAGATGATCGAGCGCCAGAACATCCCCTGAGGGAAGCGGATAGATCTTGCTCACATCGGCCAGTTCAATGACCGGTACTGCTGTCATGATTCTGCCATAGGAGGACCGGTTTCTCACTCCTGCTGCTCGCTGTCGTCATCCTCGGGTAAGGGGTCTTTGCGGAACCTGTTTGCCAGGCGTCTTAAGAGCCCTTTTCTCCATGCAACGATGAGCACGATGATGGCAATGAGGCCGATGACAATCTCCGTGACCGGGATCTGGCTGACGCCGGATCCGAACGATCCGAACATCCCTCGCCGCTGGCCGGATGCACCCGCTGATGCGCTGTTCCCTGCCGCTGAGCCGGGTAATGCCGAGTTGTCTTCAGCAGTGATGCTGAATTTTTCCGAGAACGAGTTCCCGTCCTCATCCTTATAATCGACAATAAGAGGAACTGCGCCATTGTCCTTGGTGGTGTAGGTTACTTCGAAACTGGAGAAGTCATCTGGTTCAAGGTTGCCGATTGCGTACACCGGGTTCGGGTTGACCGCTGTTGCCGGGCTCCCCACCGTGACAAGGACAGACTTGGCATCGATCAGCCCATTATTGGTAATATCCCCTTTCAGGGTCCTTGTCATGCCGGAACTGGTACTTTCGAGGTTGTTGACAACAATCTCTGCTTTGGTCTTGTCTGTCCCGATATCCAGGGGAAGGACGAGGCTGGTAAT
>JBAYMI010000320.1:0-3182 GCA_041663625.1 Methanoregula sp. | reverse complement strand
TCCTCCGGAAGGATCATTTTTGACGGGCAGGACACTGCCGTTTCTGAAGCGAAACAACTGTCCATCCGTCGTCGCATGGGAATGGTATTCCAGAAACCTGCGGTGCTGAACGCAACCGTTGCAGAGAACGTGGCCTTCGGCCTGAAGTTCCGGCACATCCCGCGGGAGGAGATCGCGAAAAGAGTACCAGCAGCGCTCGAACTGGTAGGTCTCCCGGATTTGTCAGGCCGGCGTGCACCCACCCTCTCCGGGGGGGAGATGCAGCGGGTTGCGATTGCCCGGGCCATGGTCACAGAACCCGACGTCCTCCTCCTGGATGAACCGACCGCAAACCTTGACCCGGTTTCGTCAGACCTGATCGAGGACCTGATCCTCCGCATCAACAAAAAATTCGGTACAACGATCATCATGTCCACCCATGACATGATCCAGGGGCAGCGGCTTGCAGACCGTATCGGGGTGATTATGACGGGCAGGCTGGTCCAGGCGGGGAGTTCCAGCGAGATCTTTTACCAGCCGGCAGGCGGGGAGATCGCCCGGTTCGTGGGGATCGATGCCATTACCGGAGGAATCGTGACCGAGAACCGGGACGGTCATGCCCTGATCCGGATAGGCGGGACCTGCTTTGAAGCACTTACGATCCTGAAGGCGGGACAGCGTGCGGCTCTCTTTATCCGGCCGGAAGAGGTGTCCCTGACCCCTTCAGAATCTTCATCGGGAAAGTCCAGCGTGCGCAACCAGTTCACCGGTCGCATTAAAAAAATGGTCCCCTCAGGCCCGTTTGTCCGGGTCACCGTTGACTGCGGTTTTATCCTGACCTCCCTGATCACCCGCCGCTCCTGTACCGAGCTTGGGTTCACGGTCGGGACTCCGGTCATTGCCGGTGTGAAAGCAACGGCAATCCATGTATTGCCGGACCGGGATGGATCCGCTGGCGGGCAATGATTACGGTCTCCTTTCGTTTCCGGAAATGCCGATTTCCCACTATTTCTCCTTATACAGGGGTTTCCATGGTTTCAGGGGAAACTGACGAATCCCCGTTGTCCGTTGTCCTGAGGGAAAACCGCAGGCTTCGAGTACCGCCTTCTCCCCAACGCCCCCGTCAGCAGCAGGATCGGTGGCGAGTGCGGAGAGCGTGATAATGGAGTGGGGCAGGTGAACGCCGAACAGGTTGTCTGAGTCGATGTAGCGGACATTGTTCCGGACATAGTAACTGCTGTTGTTCTGCACATAGAGGCGGCAACTGGAACGGGTCACGTGAATCCCCATGGCAGCAAGGTATGCCGGTATACGGTTCACCGGAATCGTGAGCGATAATGCAATACAGAGGTCAATAATAACGGAACCCACCCGGGTATCCGGATAAAAGGGTTCGTCTGCGTAACAGAGCTTCCCGCATTCGCGGCAATGATACCGTTTGACAGAGACATACAGTATCTTCTGTCCATCGTCACCCAGAAGGTGAGCGAACTGTTTCTTTCTCATATCATACCCGACAAGGGTGCCCCCGCATACCGGGCATACGGTGTGTCCGGTGAAGGTGAGCCCGTCACAGACTGAGATGCCTGACTGGACAATATCCGTAAGAAGCGGGGGAATCCGGGGCGGTTTCATGACGTGCGCGCTCCCCCGGATCGGACCGTTCCGGGATAAATGGCGGTCAATTGATTTCGTGCAATAATTGGCAGAACCATTTTACCTTAACCAGCCTGATTCTCTATTAAACCCACCATTATTAATCATTTTTTGCAACATTTTCAATATGCTTAAATAGCCTTCCAATCAGACCAACTTTTTATCAAGAGGTGTGTTATACATGGATTTCAAGTATGTACCGACGACGTGTCCGTATTGCGGCACGGGTTGTGGATTCAACCTTGTTGTCAAGGACAAGAAGGTTGTTGGCGTTGCGCCGTGGCAGCGCAACCCGGTCAATGAAGGAAAACTCTGTCCCAAGGGCAACTATGCCTGGGAATTCGTCAACAGCCCCGACCGGCTGACGAAACCCCTCATCAAGAAGGATGGCAAGTTCGTGGAAGCCAGCTGGGACGAGGCACTCAAACTGATCGCCCAGAAATTCAAGTCCTACAAGGGCGAAGAGATGGCGTGCCTTGCTTCAGCCCGTGTCTCCAATGAAGAGAACTACCTGATGCAGAAGTTCGCCCGTGCAGTCATGAAGACGCCCAACATCGACCACTGTGCACGGCTCTGCCATGCATCGACGGTCGTCGGGCTTGCAGGAGCATTCGGGTCCGGTGCAATGACCCAGTCCATCGAGGATATTGCCCAGTCAAAGTGTCTCCTTGTTATCGGAACCAACACGTTCGAGCAGCACCCGCTGATCGGGCGCCGCATCATGCAGGCAAAGGCAAATGGCGCAAAGATCATTTACGCAGACCCCCGACTCACCCCGACCGGTAAAATCGCTGACCTGCACCTGCAATTCTACTCCGGTACCGATGTGGCATTACTGAACTGCTTCATGCAGCTGATCCTCAAGAACGGCTGGGAGAACAAGGAGTTCATTGCAAAGAGGACCAAAGACTTCGAGAAGGTCAAAGAAGTCGTGATGAAGGAGGCCTACTCACCTGAGAATGTCTCTAAGATCACCGGTGTTCCGGCCAAAGACATCATCACCGCGGCAGAGTGGTTTGGCACATCCGGCCAGTCCGCGATCCTCTATTCGATGGGTATCACCCAGCACACGACCGGTGTCGACAACGTCAAGTCCACTGCAAACCTCCAGATGATAACCGGCAACCTCGGGAGACCTGGCACGGGTATCTGTGCACTGCGTGGTCAGAACAATGTGCAGGGCGCCTGCGACATGGGAGCCCTTGCAAACGTATACTCCGGGTACCAGTCCGTGCTCGTCCCCGAGATGCGCAAGAAGATGATGGATGCATGGGGCGTAACCGATCTCGCCGAGGGCAAAGTCGGCCTGACCGTCACTACACTCATCAATACCCTTGCGGATGAGCCCGGTAAGGTCAAGGCTGTCTATATCATGGGTGAGAACCCGATGCTCTCCGACCCTGATCTCCACCACGTGGAGAAAGGCCTGAAGAATGCCGAGTTCATTGTCGTGCAGGACATCTTCTTAACCGAGACTGCACAGCTTGCCGATGTTGTTCTCCCGGCAACCTGCTTTGCAGAAAAGGACGGCACCCAGACCTCGACCG
>JBAYMI010000319.1:0-3206 GCA_041663625.1 Methanoregula sp. | reverse complement strand
GCTCAACCGGAACTGCGTGCCGATGGTCGGGACGCTCGTCACGCTCGCGTGCTGCTGGCTCGTCCTCTCCCTCTGGTGGTTCACCAACGGTGAAGGCCAGCTCTATATCTGGCTCCTCTCGGTCTCGGCGTTCACCGGCGCGATCTGCTGGATCTCCATCTGCTGGGCACAGGTGATGTTCAGGAAGCGCATCCACGAGCGGGGGTACACGGATGCCGATATCATTGCCCCGGCCCCGCTCTCGCCATGGATGCCGGTGCTGATCGGTGTTGTGCTGGAAGTTTTCGCGCTGGTCGTGCTCGCGTTCAACCCGGACCTTGTCGGGTCGCTCTATCTTTCTGTTCCTGTTGTCTTTGTCCCGATGATCGTGTACTGGCTCGGCCGGAAGACCGGGCGGATCAAGGGGCTCAAGTACCTCAACCCGGATGAGAAATCATTTGACGAGCTCTTCCCGGACACGCGGGCAAAGCAGTAACTTCCGCCGGGCTTTCCCTCAAAAAAGGTAGGCCGGATATCCGGCCCTCCCTGTTTCCCTGCGTTTCACAGAGCAGTTCTTCCTGTGTGGATGGACGGGAGTCCTCGCTGGCGTCCGGCCAATCCGTTCGTCAGTTCAATGAATCCCACATCGCAATCATGCTTATCGCATCCTGTTCTTCCCCGTCATTACCGGAAACTGGCGGGTCTTAAAGTTCAGATAAGATAAAAGAGGATTTGGTATCTTCTTATCCGCGCCCGAGCTGCTGGTGGG
Organism: Methanoregula sp.; assembly: GCA_041663625.1. Lineage (GTDB taxonomy): Archaea > Halobacteriota > Methanomicrobia > Methanomicrobiales > Methanospirillaceae > Methanoregula. Next base: position 2,458 of record JBAYMI010000319.1, on the reverse strand, counting down.
CGCGGGCAAGGTGCTGGGCTGCAAGAGCCCCGAGAAGGGAGAGCTCCCCGGCAAGGACGCCGGTCCCGATGATCTCCCCGAGTTTCTTTGCATTGGTCCCGGGCGGTGTCCCGCTGCCGGCAACCCCCAGGATCTTCAGGCATTCCTGCTGGGTCTCGACGCTGGTTCCCCCGCCGACCGTCCCGACCGGGAGCGAGGGCAGCGTTACGGCAACGTAAACGCCCGACTCTGTCTGGTCAACCGTGGTGATGCAGGTGCTGCCGTCGACCGCATGCGCAGCGTCCTGCCCGCAGGCAATGAACATCGCGGCAACGATGTTGACTGCATGGGCATTGAACCCCATGGAACCGGCCCGGGCAGAGCCGACGAAGTTCTTGCGGTAGTTCACCTCGGCCAGGGTCTTTGCATCGGTCTTTAAGATCGAACTGATCTGTTCGTGGGTGAGCGCCACCCCTGCGACAACGCTCCGGCCCCGGCCCATGATGCCGTTGATTGCAGCGGGTTTCTTGTCGGTGCACATATTGCCCGAGAGGGCAACAAGGCGTGCGCCGGTCGCCTGCGCTATCAGGTCGGCGACTTTTGCGCTCGCGATGGTCACCATGTTCATGCCCATCGCATCCTTGGTGTCGAACTCCAGCCGGATAGAGACGCTCGTACCGGTGACGAAGGAGACGATGTCGGTCATTTTCCCGTGCGAGGTCGTGCTCTCTGCCGCCTCCTTCAGTTCGTCGCGGTGCAGGGTCACCCAGTTGCAGACCTGCACGGCGTGGATAATGCTGTCGGTTGCAAAGACCGGCGCCCGGGTCATACCATCATGGAGGATCCGGACCTCTGCCCCACCGGCCTTCGTGATCGCGCTGCACCCTCGGTTGACCGAGGCGATAAGTGCTCCCTCGGTGGTGGCGAGCGGGAGCCAGTACTTCCCGCTTGCATACCCGCCTTTGATGAGGACCGGCCCGGCAATGCCGAGCGGTACCTGCACCGTGCCTATCATGTTCTCGCAGTTGCGCCTGACTACGCGCTCGACATCGATCGAGAAGATACCGATGTTTTCGAGTTTTATGTTCGTCTCCTTCTCAATAAACCCGCGCCGGACCCGGATCGCGTCGATGGGGGAGAGTTGCTTCTCCAGCTCGTACATTTTTAATGTGCCGTCTTTGAGTTGTGCCTGAAGAATGGTATCCCCGTCCCTGTCCTGATCTGACTTTGCGCCATTGCCCTGCCCGGCGCGGCGCTCCGCATCATCAGCCATGATTAATGGTTAGCACCTATACTGTTATGATACGCGTGGTCAGGAACAGGGTCGGCCAGTGGGGGATCCGGGTCCCGGCACGGCAGGGGGAAGAGACAAGGCAGGCGCTCATACGGGAGGGCGCGCTCGATGCATCGCTGAAGCTCCTGCGCAATGGTGCGGATCTCGTCCTGCCGGTTCTTGAAGAGCGTGAGGGTGCTGCATGGTTCGAGTTCGAGGCCCACCCGGGCCGTGAACCTCTTCCCCGGCACGAGCTGGTTGGCGGGATTGCCATCATGCAGGAGAACGATCGCGGCGGGGCAGAGTTGTTGCTTGCATCCCGGCCATCGCTCCACACGATCGTTTTTGCCGAGGGGGAGGTGCACGGGGAGTACCGCACCCGGGAGTTCACCGTGCTCGCTGGTGAGCCCACGACACGGACCACGGTGATCGAGCACGGTCACACGTTTGCCGTGGACCTGGCCGGTGCCTACTTCTCGGCCCGGCTCTCCACCGAGCGCCAGCGCATTCTCGCGCAGGTGCAGGCAGGGGAGGTGGTGCTCGACATGTTCGCCGGTGTCGGCCCGTTTGCGATCACGCTTGCGAAACGGGCGTCCCTGGTTGTGGCATCGGATCTCAACCCGAAAGCGATCAGCCTGATGCTGGAGAACCTGGTACTGAACCGGACAAAGAACGTGCTGCCGCTGCTCGCCGATGCCCGGCACCTCGACCGGGTCCTGCCCTGGAAATTTGACCGGGTGGTGATGAACCTCCCGCTCTCGGGCACGGAGTTTTTGCAGGAAGCGTTCCGGCTCGTAAAGCCTGGCGGAACGATCCACTTCTATTCCCTCGTCTCTGTTGAGGGAGAGCACACCGCCCGGATCCAGGAACTTGGCGGCACGGTGCTTGCGGAGCGGGTGGTGCGGTCGTACTCGCCGGCACAGTGGCACGCGGTGTACGATGTGCGGGTATCGTGATCGTCTCAATTGCGAATCGCCCCTCCCCGATGGATACACCACGGTCTTGTATTTTCATCCATGAAGGTTGATTACCAATGAGATACGATATTTCACCTCATGGTGCACCCGGCAAGAATACTCGTTCTTGGTGCCGGAGCGGTGGGACTTCCGCTGGCAGCTAAGTTGTCCCGGGTTGCGGAAGTTGTAGCGGTGACACGGGAGCGATCTGCCCGTGCAATATCCAGCCAGGGACTTGCGATCAGTGGTG
>JBAYMI010000318.1:0-3208 GCA_041663625.1 Methanoregula sp. | reverse complement strand
TGGGCAATGCATACTTCAATCGGATTTATTGAGTAATATCGATTTTTAAAAAACGTAACTATCACTGCGCGCAAATCATATTAGTTTCGTTTCCATGAATTCTTATTGATCACTTTTCGGTCCTTTTAAAAAAAGAGATACGCCATTGCCCAACACTAAAGATGTGAAATATTGCCTTGCGACGAGTTATATTTAAATATCAGTTTTAAAAGATAACTACAATTGTTCGAGCTAGAGTGGATCTTCCGGCATCTGTGTTTTTTATCAATAGTGCGTGCAGGACGATACTATTCCAAAAAGAGCTTATCAATCCCATAATTTCCCACGCATGGCTGACAAAGAAGAGTCCTCCCAAGGGAAACTTGAGGTTTTCCTTGGGTTTTACCAGAATAACAGTACACGTATCGGCTACTCAGTTGCAGTACGTTCTTTTATCGACTCTGTCTATGGCAGGCAGCGCAAGGGATACCGTGTGAGCAAACGGGAAAAAGCAGAATACGAACGCCTTGTCGATCGCTATCTCAACGAGACCCGTGATTATCGTGAAGACCTCATGAGGTATGCGGTGTATCTTCAGGGCAGGCCGCCGCTTTCTGCCAGGAAAACCTTCTCGTACGTCAAGGAATTTCTTGCTGCACATGACATTGAACTGAAATCAATGGACCTTAAAAGGATCCGAAGCAAACTGCCCAAAGGCGGTCCCCGTACGATCGAACGGGATATGGATGGGAAAACAATCCAGTCCATCATCCATCATATGGATATCAAGGGGAGAGCATTGGTACTGGTTCTTGCATCTTCGGGTATGAGAATTGCAGAAGCGTTGTCGGTAACACTTGATGACATTAACCTGGATGAGAAACCTGCACCGGTCCAGATCCATGGAGACACCACAAAAACCGGTGAAAACCGCCTGACATTTATCAGTACCGAAGCGGTACAGGAAGTAAAAGAGTGGCTAAAGGTACGTGACAGGTATATAAAGACAGCCCGGCACCGGAACAAGGGTTTTGTCCGCAGGGGAATGGCAAACCCCCGACAGCCAGACGACAGAAGGCTCTTTCCCTTTTCTCACCAGACCGCCAGCCAGATGTGGGATACTGCCTTAAAGAAATCCGGATTTTTTTCGCGGGATGCAACAACGGGAAGGAAACAGCTCCATTACCACATGCTTCGGAAATTTTTTATTTCACAGATGTCGCTTGCCGTTTCAAAGGAGATACCCGAAGTTCTGGCAGGGCATGCAGGATACCTGACCGATGCGTACCGTCGGTATACCCGTTCACAGCTCAGGGAGTATTATCTTAAGGCAGAGCAAATGGTGACCATCCTGAATCTCCCCCAGAACAATAAAATGGACGAATTTAGGATGATCACGATGGAGGAGCAAAAAGATATCATGGGATTACTGGTGAAAAAGAATGCCCGGCTGGAGGCGGATTTGCGGGAATTATGGGAAGAGATCCAGAGGTTGAACCAAGACCGGTATAAATCTCTGCAGGAAAACCCGGGACTGCCTGAGATTACTGCACTAGGATCTGGCAGCTCTTTTGGGACCGGTTTATGGAAGTCCCGTAATCCGCCCCGAAGTTTATAAGGATATTATGCCCTGATGGCGTATGAGTCTCTCCCCCATTTGAGGTGCTCAACTGAGTGAGTGGGGGTTATCCTCCGTTCTCTAAAAATATGCCTGCAAAAATTATTTTAAATTGCCCAATCCTGCCCCGGTTTTTGGTTTTTATATTGGAAGGTAATACTGCGTTAACAGGACTCTTTTAGTTTATGGAACATATTGGGGAGCGGATTACTGAGGGAAACGCTAATACAGGGAGCTTTTTAGATCTGCCCATCATAATGCACTCTTGTCTAAAAGCCACTTCCAGACCGGTTTCAGAACAATCGTTTTTCCCTCAACATTCAGCTCATCCTCCTGATCGTAGGTAAGGATCATTCCCGTTTTAAGGCCGAATTTTTCCATCGCTTCAAGGAGACCTCCGGTCTCCCGCTCCCGGTTCTCCGCGGTGAATTCATAACAGACCTGAATCGCCAGGGTAATTTTTTTCCGGTCCTTGAGAACAAAATCGCACTCCCTTTTTCCGGCAAAGTAAAAGATCTCCCCTCCCCGTCTCTTGAGTTCGATAAAGACAATATTTTCAAGAAGCCTCCCTTTGTCAGGTGCAAGGGAAAAACCGTTCAGGGCACACAGGGCGGTATCGATGCTGTAGATCTTACGGGAGGAACCGAGCTGTTTTTTTAGGGAATAGTCAAACCGCAGGAGTTCAAAGAAGAGATACGCGCCGCTCAGGTACGAGATGTATTCCTTGACGGTGATCGCATTCATCAGCCCGAGGCTTTTTTTTAAGGAGTTGTAGGTGAACGGGAGCGTCACGGTGGATGCAAGGATCCCGACGAGTTCGCGGACCAGCCTCTGCCTGCGGATGGAATACCGTGCGATAATATCCCGGTACAGGATGTTGTCGTACAGCGTTTTGAGGTAATCGGGGTCGTTGTTTTTGAGGTATTCCGGCATCCCTCCGCATTCGACATACCGGCCGAACGCCCGGATCAGGTCTGCTCTTTCCTCCGTGAGATACAGCGACTCTTTCCGTACTGCGATGCTCCGGAACCTGAGGTATTCGGCAAACGAGAAGGGGTAGAGTTCGAAGAGCTTGTATCTCCCGGTGAGCCGTGTGCCGAATTCCCGACTGAGCAGCGATGCGTTGGAACCGGTGAGGATGATCTTTTTGCCGCTATCCTGGAGGCGGCGGACAAAGGTCTCGAAACGTTCCACGTTCTGGATCTCGTCGAAAAAGTAGGACTTGGCCGGGCCGTACACCTCTATGAGGACTTCGTCGAGGATTGCGAAATCCTCTGCACGGAACGCAAGCAGCCTTTCGTCTTCGAAGTTGAAATAGCAATAGTCTTCCGCAGCACGCATGATCTGTGCAAGGAGCGTGGACTTTCCGCAGCGCCGGATCCCTGTGAGGATCAGCACCCGGTTGTCGTCCATGGCCTCGCGTACGCGGGGAAATATGGTCCGTTCGACGAAATCCCCCGGTTTTTCTATCCGTTTTTTCTGCTGGATGACGAGATGCCGCAGGACCTCTTTCGAGATCATACTAATTACTAATTAGTAAAATGGCATAAATGTTTTCACTGGTGGTTAGCAGATGTAAGATCCACGGGGTCAGGGAGGTTCTGCCGCGAG
>JBAYMI010000317.1:0-3215 GCA_041663625.1 Methanoregula sp. | reverse complement strand
TATCCGCTTTTCTTCTGCAAGTTCCTGCCCAATGGTGTCGCGTGTCTGGATTATCTCCTGCATATCTGAGGTGAGTCTTCCGATCTTCTCAGAAAATGCAGTGTCCTTTGCAGTTACGTCCTGCTCCGATGCAACAATCTGCTGGAGAAGGCGTTCTTTTTCTGAAGCCAGTTCAGTGCGTATCCGTTTTTCTTCTGCAAGTTCCTGCTCAATAGTGTCGCGTTCCCGGATGATCTCCTGCACTTCGCGGGACACCTGCTCTTTGTTGTTCTGTTCCGCACGAAGTGATTCTTCCGTCTCGGTATGCCGCTGACGGGATCGTTCCAGTTCGCCCATGGCCCCGGTAAGTTCCCCGGTCAGCCGTTGTATCTCCTGATCGGCCACGGCCTTTGCCGCAGATGCTCCCTGAAGATCCGAATCCAGTTTCCGGATCATGACATTTGCATTGTCGAGACTGGATTCCAGATCGGTACGGGCAGAACTTACTGTTTCAAGGTCATTGCGGATCTTTGCAAGGGAGGTGCGATACGATTCGCATTCCTCCTGAACAGAGCGGAGATCGGTGCGCAGTTCATTGAGGCTGGTTTCACGGGATTCGAGATCCTTGTTAAGTTGTGCAATGACAACCTGATGCTGGTCTTCTGCATCCGTGAAACGTGTTCTTGCAGCATTGAGCTCTTCAGTACGTGCATGCAGGTCCAATGCTGCCTGATCCCGCGCCTCCTCCATCTGGCGGAGCATTGCATCCCGTGATCCGATCTCCTGCTCTTTTGCGGCAAGCGTTGCACTCATTTCATCAATTTGTATGCGGAGACTACTGATCGTTGCGGCAGAGGATTCTGCATTTGCCCGCATCTCCTCATATGCCTGCGATCTCTCTGTTTCAAGATCCGTTGCACGGGTCTCCAGTTCAGCAATTTGGGTATCCCGTGCCGTGAGATCCGCTTTGAAATGCAGAATTTCCTCATCCTGCTTTTTAACGGTATCTTTGAATTCCCCCATGATACGGATGAGATCCTGCTCGGATTCATTCTTTGCCTGAACCAGTGTTTTTGCGTCATGTTCAGCAGACTCTGCCCGAACCTTTTCTGCAGATAATGCACTGCGCAGCTGTTCGCATTCCAGCGTGAGATCCTGCAGGGCCTGATCTGTCTTTTCCCGCAGGGCTTCAGATTCTGAAAGACGTGTTTCGGTCTCCTCCCTGAGCGTCGTCTCTCCTGCAAGCGATTCCCGTGCGCCATCCAGATCGGAATGCGTGGAGGTGAGGCACCCGGTCAGTGAGGTGACCTGCTGTTTGAGATCAGCGGTCTCATTAGTATAGCGCTCCGTGAGATCGTTCAGTTCACCGGAAAGGTTACGGACCTGTTCTGCAAGAGAAGCGAGCCGGGTATCCCGTGCCGCCAGCTCCGTTTCAAGCCGGTGAATCTCTTCCGTATTTTCCTGGATACGGTGATCCCGATTAACAAGATCCGCGCTCAGCGTCCTGATTGACTGCTCTTTCTGCTCAAGCGTCCGGGCAGTATTTTCAAGGGCATGATCCTGATCCTGCACCCGGGCATCGGAAGCAGCCAGGGAACGGGAGAGTGCATCGTTTTTGTCGGAGATCCTGATGATCTCCCCGGATCTGCTGACCGCGATCTCAAAGGAGGAGAGGAGAAATTCCAGCAGTTTGCGACGGTCGGCCGTGACAACAAAGAGCTGGTCATCGTGCTGGATCTTGAACTGTGTCTTGATCTGGTCCGGCGTCTGTCGCTCCACGGGCGTTGAGAGCAGCCCTTCAATCATGACTGCAAGATATGCCGGGTCATACGGTGAGGAGATGAAGTTGTCCGCATTGCAGTCAAGGACATGGAGGAGATCGGAGAGATTCGATGCACCTGCCACAATCAGAACGGGAACAACCCAGAGATCAGGATCCTCTTTCAGGTTACGACAGAGGTCGTAGGCAATATCCCCGAGCGTGACGGAATCGCAGATCAGAAGGTTGGGCTTGCCATCCCGGAGGGATTCAAGCAGTTGATTACTGTCGGAAAAACAGGTGACCCGGTACCCCAGATCCTCTAAGGGGGCAACCTGCACTGGAGATTCTGATGTACATGTACTCAAAACGAAAATATCAATGTCATTCTCGTTCCCGTCCGACAGGGGGTTGTTCATTATAATCTCTCACATGTGATGATCTATCATCCGCCCGGATGGCTATACATATAATTTTATATACATGATTATAGCATTTCTGGTCGGATTCTCCAGTTTGATACCTTTTCATTGCCCCAAATCAGGAAAAAGGCATTCCTGTAATGAATCGGGAGGTGTCTTCTCCCTGTGCATGTACCGATGACAGGGAGATGCAACGTCGGCCCAATTGATCACCGATGCGCTATTGGTGATCCCTGCCGCTGATCCAATACTCAATCAGGGCACGCGAGATGCTCATCGGAGAGGGGAGGGTTGGCAGGTGTTCACGATCGAACCAGTCGGCCCCAATAATTTCATTGTTGTCGATGGCGATCTCACCCCCGGCATAATCGGCTATAAAACCGAGCATGAGTGAGTTGGGAAAGGGCCACGGTTCGCTGCCGATGTACCGGATATTGGCAATCCTGATGCCAACCTCCTCTCTCACTTCGCGATGAACGGCTTCTTCGAGGGTCTCCCCGGTCTCCACAAAACCTGCAATGATACTGAAAAGATCCGGGGGGAAGCGGGGCGAACGGGCGAGAAGGATCTTGTCGCCGTTCCTGACAAGGACAATGATCGCCGGCGATGTCCGGGGATAGATGGTGAGGCCGCACCGGTCACAGATCTTTGCGCGTTCGATGCTGGACATGCAGGTCTCCGCACCGCATTGCCCGCAGAAGGTGGTGGTCCGATCGAAATCAATGATCCGGGCCGCCAGCGCTGCAAGGGCCAGCTCGTGGTCAGGAAGTATCCCGTAAAGCTCCCGGATATTCGGATAATAGAGAGACCCGGGCACTGCAAAATCCTGCGAAACCTCTACTGCATAACATGCCCGGGAATCGAGGTGTCCCAGGTACTGCTCGCGCAGTGTCGGCTCCGGCATTTCCAAATAGTCCGGGAAGAACAGCGTGGGGACCGGGTCGGACTGGACGAATACGCCATTGCCCTGCACAAATACCCGCAGGGAAGATTCGGGAAGGGTCTCCGGTTCCGGATAGCGTGCCTCCAGAAATGCTGCGGAAAATTGTGCCGTA
>JBAYMI010000316.1:0-3227 GCA_041663625.1 Methanoregula sp. | reverse complement strand
GGTTCGACCGCCTGATCGAGATCCCGGTCCCGGACCGGGAATCACGGCTCCAGATCCTGAAGATCCACTCGCGGAACATGAAGCTGGGCACGGTCGATCTCGAGGAGATAGCACTCCTCACCGAGAAGGCCACCGGCGCAGAACTCGAAGCCATATGCCGCGAAGCAGGCATGATGGCAGTACGCCGGGATGCCGAAGAGATCTCGATGATCGACTATACCGCTGCCGTCCACAAGGTAAAGAACGACGCGGTTGCCGATACCCGCATGTATACCTGAGTCCCGCTTCATGCGCACCACAGGTGAAACAATACGGAGACTGGGATGAACATTCTCCTGATCCAGCGCGATGGAATCGATCTCCACCACACCCTTTTCTCTTCGGAAACCAGCCGCCTGGTATTGCGGTTCTATCACCCGAAAAAGAAACCCTGCGGGGTCTACATCTCCTGTGCGGCGCTCAGCAGTGCACTCTCGCTGGTAAAGGAACTCCGCTGGTATATCCGGCGGTACGTGCGCGAACCCCTGTTCGAGTGGGAACACGGGATCTACTTCACCCACCAGCTGGCACAGGATGTCTACTTTGAGCGGACCGCAGTGCTCTGGCCGGGATGGCATTACCGCAAACTCTACGCGTTCCGCGATGGCAGACTCATCAGTTCGGTCCCGATGGCCCCGGGCTCCACCATCGATGAATACCACCAGGAATACATAGGGGCAGATAAGACGCTCGAGATCTGGTGCACGGAAGACGATGTTGAAGAAGGGGAACTGCTTGACGTGCAAGAAGAAGGGAGTCAGAACCCGGCATCCGGATAGACCGGCAGGTCTGCCCTTACCCATTGCAATGTTTCTGCTAGCCGAGACTCCTGCCTGAACGCATCAGATACAGAGGATGCGACGCGGCCGATCGGAAGAGGCAGGTTTGCCATATGCCCTGCGCAGGAATGCTTCGACATTCACGCGGATCTCGTCCTGGGTGATGATCGCATCCAGGTATCCCGATTCCCGGTAATTACCGATGCGAACCGTGTCGTGGGAATAGGTTTTGACATTCTCCCGTATCTCCGCGGAAACCTGCTGGTCGTCCGCAAGCATGTCGAGCGCCTTCTCTCCGTAAATCGTGATATCGGCAGTCGGGAGAGCCAGGATCCGGTCCGGATCGAACCCGGCCCCGCCCATGGCATAGAACCCGGCCGTGTAGGCTTTGCGCATGATAATACAGAGATGGGGGACGGAGAGGTTGGCAAGAGTTGAGAATATGAGTGAACCGTTCTGGATGACACCCGCCTGCTCGGCATTCTTCCCCACCATGAACCCCGGAAGATCCGCAAGGAAGACCAGCGGGACAGAAAAGGCATCGCAGAGAGAGGCAAAGGCTGCCAGCTTGCGGGAGCTCTCCGGGAAGAGGATGCCGCCCCGCACCTGGGAATTATTGGCAATAATCCCGCAGGGCATTCCGGCAACACGGGCAAACGCCGTGATGAGTTCCCCCGCGTACAGGGCGCGGTGTTCCAGCAGCGAGTCTTCGTCTACGAAGACCTCCAGCAGGCGATGCGTATCGAAGAGCTGGTTGGGATCATCCGGTACCCGGAATGTTCCATGGGCCGGGCAACGGACTGGCTCCGTCGGCTGCACGCAGGGAGGCCGATCCATAAAAGAGGCAGGAAAATAGCCAATGTACCGGCGGACCCAGTGCAGCGCCTCCCGCTCGGAGACTGCAAGCATATCGCAGGTCCCGGAGATCTCCGCATGCATCCGTGCCCCCCCGTACTCGTCATAAGAACTCTTATCGCCGGTCATCAGTTTTACCATATCGGGCCGCGCCAGCGACATACCGGCCTGTTCAACCATCACCACGGCCTCACATTCCGCTACAGGGTAGGTAAGGGTTGTTGCAATCGGGCTGAACACCACGGCAATCCGCGGGACAATGCCCGAGAGGTGCGCAAACCGGGCAAAGACGCGGCCGGCACCACGGGGATCGATGAAGGTCCGGAGAATGGCAAACGGGATGCCGGTTGTCTCCATGGCAACGCGGCCGGGGCGATCGGCGAGGTGGATGAGAGGAATACGTTCCTTTTCAGCGAGATCGAGAAGGGCGAGTTCCTGCTGGAGGATATCAAACGGATCGATCTGCCGCACAGCCTTCGGATTTATCGCGATGATGCAGACCCGCCGGCCCTCAATGGTTCCGGTTCCCCCGACCAGTTCGCCGTCATCGTATTCGCCAGAGAGGCAAAAACTTCCTGAGTCCAGCAGCAGGCTGAGGCGCTCGGTCATGACTGAATTCATTGCACGATCCTCCGCATCTCGACCACCAAAAAGAAATGAATCAGAGTACCCTGACAACCAGCAGCGTGATATCATCGTATTGCGGCTGCTCCTGGCTGAAAGTAGTCACGGCTTCGAGGATAGCATGGACGATCTCCCCGGCCTTGCGATCCCGGTTCTCAAGGATAACCTGTGTCAGGCGGGGAACTTCGAACATTTCATCCTGGTCATTCTGGGCCTCGGTCACGCCGTCCGTGTACATGACCAGGAGATCGCCGGAATTCAACGATACCTCACCCTGTTCATACGGGGAGTCTTCCATTGCGCCCATCGCCATGCCGGTTGCGGGCAGTTCCAGGGGTTCATCGGACCCTGCCCGGAAGAGAAGCGGGGGATTATGGCCGGCATTGACATAGGAGAACGCGTGCTTCTCGTTGTCAAGCACGCCGTAGAATACCGTGACGAACATACCCGTCTTGGAATCCCGGCTGATGACCGGGTTGGCAAACGCGATCGCATCGGACACCTTCGAGAACATCGTGGCGCTGACACGGATCACGATACGGGAGAGGGCCATGAAGAGGGCAGCCGGAACCCCTTTGCCGGAGACGTCGGCGATCATGACGCCCATACACTTTTTATTGAGCGGCAGCACCTCGAACGGGACAACGTCGAAAAAGTCACCGCCCACCTCTTTAGCGGGGATGTTGGTGCCTGCAACCTCGAATCCCTCGATCTGGGGAATCACTCCGGGAAGGAAACTCTGCTGGATATCCGCTGCGATCGCAAGTTCAGCATCCTTCCGGGCCATCTCGCGCTCGAGCAGTTCCTTCTCGCTCTTGGTGCGTTTTTCATTGATGAGGTTGTGGACGATGAGGGAGAAGATGGCAACGGCAACCGTTGTCAGGATGACCATGGGGATGGCGACATTGATGAGAATGGTCATGATCCCGG
>JBAYMI010000315.1:0-3264 GCA_041663625.1 Methanoregula sp. | reverse complement strand
GGTCCGGGAATCGATCGGGATCGTCTTCCAGGACATTACGCTCGACCGGGACATGACCGTGTGGGAACAGCTGGAGTTCCACGGCAGGCTGTACGACATGCCGGTGAAGGATCGGCGGGACCGGATCGAGGAACTGCTGAAACTCGTCCAGCTCGAAGCAAAACGCAACGAGCTCACGAAACGACTGAGCGGGGGCATGAAACGACGGCTCGAGATAGCCCGCGGGCTGATGACCCGGCCAACCGTTCTCTTCCTTGACGAGCCGACCATTGGTCTCGACCCGCAGACCCGGATGCGGATGTGGGAGTACATCAAGGGGGTGAACCGCGAGGGCACCACCATCTTCCTCACCACCCACTACATGGATGAGGCCGACCAGCTCTCGGACCGGATCAGCATCATCGACCACGGGAAGATCATCATCTCGGGAACCTCCGGTGAACTCAAAAACACTCTCGGCCGGGATCTGATCCACCTGGAAACGGACAACAACGAAAAGGCGATCACCCTGCTCGAACATCTCCCGTCCGTCCGGGAGATCACGGTCCGGGACACCCTGATCGTACTGATGGTGAACGAGGACGGGACCCGGGTGCTGCCCGGCATCATCGACACCCTGCGGGATGCGGGGATCGAGATCAGTTCCATAAACCTGAAGAAACCCACCATGGACGATGTCTTTGTCTTTTACACGGGCAAGGATATCCGCGATGAAGGGCAGGGGCCTGCACGGCCGCACTTCCTGCGGGCCGGGGGGATGTAACATGCAGTACGGTTTTGTGACCATCTACTGGAGGGACATGATCCGGTTCGTCCGGTTCAAGACCCTGCTCATCTCATCGCTCCTCCAGCCGGCGCTCTGGCTCGCGTTCTTCGGCATTGCCATGGCGAGCAACTTCGACGCGATGATGGCTGGCGTGCCGATCCCTGCCGGGACCCATTCGGTTGGTTACCTCACGTTCATGGCCGCCGGCATCATCGCGATGACAACGCTTTTTACCAGCCTGTTTGGCGGGATCGTGATCCTGTTCGACAAGAACTGGGGGCTGATGCGGGAGATCCTCGCAAGCCCGGTAGGCCGGAATCACATCATTGTCGGTATTGCGCTCTCCGGGGTAACAAAGTCCTTCATCCAGGCTCTCATCATCATGGGCTTTGGCGTTTTGATCGGGGCTGCATTCTTCGCCGGGTATGCGCCGCTCCAGATCGTGATTGGAATCCTCGGTATCCTCGCCTTCGTTGCTATGTTCGCGTTAGGCTTTCTGTTCCTTTCCGCAGCGATCGCGATCTCGATGGAGAGCCCCGAAGGGCTCCAGGGCATTATGACGCTCCTGACCATGCCTATCTTCTTTGCGAGCAATGCGCTGTACCCTGTCGACAGCTTCCCGGAGATCCTCCGGGTGATCTCCTTGTATAACCCGATGACAATGCTCATCAACGGTATCCGTTACTTTGCGATCGGCCCTGACTTCTATGCACTCGGCCACCACTATGCCTTTACGCAGATGGATATCGTGCTCTCGTTCCTCGGGCTTGTCATATTCTCCGTGATCATGTTCGCCCTTGCATGGTGGCGGTTCCGGAAAGCCGTGGTAACGTAACGCGATCCTGCCTGCTATGCACGTGGGGCACGCCCCCCTGGGGATATTCCGGGGAGATCCCTTAAAAAAAAGGCCTATACCCTTTTACACGCACCGCTCTAATATTGTTGAGCATTACAAGAGCATGCCCCATGAAACAAGAGTCGCTGATACCGTTTGATACCCTCAAAGAGGTGGCCGGAACAGAAGGCCTGACCTCAGATCGCGTGTCCGCAATGCGCACGCAGTATGGCGCGAACATCCTGACGCCCCCGGTACGGGATCCCCTCTGGAAACAGTACCTTGAGAAATTCGACGATCCCATCATCAAGATCCTGCTCTTTGCGGTTGCTGTATCCACGGTCGTTGCGGTCGTGAAAGGCAGCGGTCTCCTTGACACCGTGGGAATCATCGCAGCGATCCTCCTCTCTACCGGGATCGCCTTCTTCAACGAGTACCGGAGCAGCAGGGAGTTCGATGTCCTGAATGCGCACCGGGATGATACCGCGATCAAGGTTGTCCGGGACGGCCACCCTACCAACGTGGCTTCGCGGGATATTGTTGTGGGCGATCTCATCCTCCTTGAAGCAGGCGATGCCGTTCCTGCCGACGGGTGGGTTCTCTCTTCTGATGAACTTGTTGCGGATGAGTCCGCCTTTACCGGGGAGAGTGAGCCGGTCGGGAAGAAGGACCAGGAACGTCTCTTAAAAGGTACTTACGTCACAGCCGGGAAAGGCAGGATGATCTCCGGTGCGGTCGGCGACTCCGCACAGATGGGCCAGATTGCCGCATCGCTTGGTATTGACCATGCGACCCCGACCCCCCTTGAGAAGAAACTGGAGGAACTGGCCGGGATAATCAGCAAATTCGGGTACGCGATGGCTATCCTGATCTGCAGTACGCTCCTCATCCGCGGTCTCGTGACCGGGGAAGTGACCGGCCTCAACATCGACACCATCAACAATGTCCTGCATTACTTCATGCTCGCGGTCGTGATCGTGGTTGCAGCCGTGCCCGAAGGCCTGCCGATGAGCGTTGCCCTCTCGCTCTCCCTTGCTATGCGGAAGATGACCCGGGCGAACTGCCTTGTCCGCCGGCTCATTGCCTGTGAGACGATCGGGTCTGCCACTACCATCTGCACCGACAAGACCGGCACGCTCACGAAGAACCAGATGCTCGTGGCGTCTTCGTCAGCCGGCGACCCGGTTATGGCGGATTCGATCCCGAAAATACCGATCGAATGGATCACCCTCAACGCGGCGGTAAATGGTACTGCCTATCTCGATACGCACGAGGGCAAGACGGTAGTAATCGGGAACTCCACGGAAGGCGCCCTCCTCCGGTGGCTTGCCGAATACAAACTCGACTATGCGCAGATACGGGCAGAGCAGCACGAGACCAAGCAGTTCCTCTTTGACGGGAACCGGAAGCGGATGTCTACCATCGTCCGTATCGAAGGCAAATCATTCCTTCTCGTCAAAGGTGCGCCCGAGATCCTCGCCACGCTCTGTACCGGAAAACCGGATCTCGAAGGCGTCTCGGTGCTGGCCCGGCGTGCGATGCGGACGCTCGCGTTCGCCCACCGCGAGATCACCGGCAGCGACGAGAGCGAGACGAACCTTGTCTGGGATGGTTTTGTCGGCATCCGCGACCAGCTCCGGGACAATATCGGCGACGCGGTTGC
>JBAYMI010000314.1:0-3271 GCA_041663625.1 Methanoregula sp. | reverse complement strand
TTTGCGATCGATCAGTACTTCCACACTGCCGGTTTCACCAGCATCACCACGCCAAAGATCGTGGCCGCGGCAACCGAGGGCGGTACCGAGCTCTTCCCCATCGCTTACTTCGACAAGGAAGCGTTCCTCAACCAGAGCCCGCAGCTCTACAAGCAGATGATGATGGCAGCCGGCTGCGAAAAGGTGTACGAGATCGGACCAATCTTCCGGGCCGAGGAGCATGCCACCACCAAGCACCTCAACGAGGCAACCTCCATCGATATCGAGGTCTCGTTTGCCGACCACCTCGAGGTCATGAACATTCTCGAAGATCTCATCAGGAAGACCTACGAGTACGTGGACAAGACATGCAGTGCCCAGATCGCCAACATCGGCATTGAGGACTTCGCAGTCCCGAAGGACCCGTTCCCCCGGCTCCCGTACGCCGAGGCAATTGAGATTGCAGCCAAGAAGATCGAGGATCCGATCAAGTACGGCGACGATGTCAGCCCCGCAGCAGAGCGGGCGATCGGTGCCGAGATGGGCGGCCACTACTTTATCGTGGACTGGCCCTCAGAGATCCGGCCCTACTACGCTATGCAGTACGAGAATGATCCCTCTATCTGCAAGGCGTTCGACATGATGCACCCGAGGATGGAGCTCTCAAGCGGCGCCCAGCGGGAGCACCGGTACGATATTCTCGTAAACCAGATCAAGAAGAAAGGCCTCAACCCCGAGAGCTTCGAGTTCTATCTCAAGCCGTTCCGCTACGGCATGCCGCCCCACGCGGGCTGGGGAGTTGGTATGGACCGGCTGGTCATGACCATGCTCGGCCTTGGAAATGTCCGGGAAGCAGTCCTCTTCCCCCGTGACATGCACCGTCTGGTTCCATAACCCGGGACCACGAACTATTTTTCCTTTCGGCACAATCGATCTGTAATTATTCCAGGCCCGGTTCCCTATGTCAAAAGCATATTTCATCAACAAAGTGCTGGCAACAACCGTTGTCGGCAGTTATCCGGTCGTGAAAGCCGGCGGGCTGAAAAGTCTCTTCGATCCGTTGGCCGGGGCGGTCGAAACCGCGGTCGCTGACCAGATCGGGGCCGGCATCGATATCATCTCAGATGGGCAGGTCCGGGGCGATATGATCGGTGCCTTTGCCGGGAAACTGCCGGGTATCAAGGGGCAGGATGTGGTCGGGAAGATCCAGCCGGCTGCCGCCGCGATCACCGTGGCCGACACGAAGTATGCCCTCTTGAAGTTCCCGAAGGTGAAGGGGATCATCACCGGCCCCTCCACCATCGCCCACGGCCTGCACATCAGCACCCCGATGTACCGGAACAAGGAGGAGGTCGCACTCGACCTTGCCGCGGCTCTCGTGCCTGAGGCAAAAGGCCTCGAAGCCGCAGGCATCACCCTTCTCCAGATCGACGAGCCCATCCTTTCAACAGGCATCGCCGATCTTGCAATCGGGAAACAGGCCGTGGAGCTGATAGCCTCGTCAGTCCATATCCCCGTCTGCATGCATGTCTGCGGGAACATTGCCAACGTGATCGACGAGATCCTGAAGTATAATGTCAATGTCTTTGACTTCGAGTTCTCGAAGAACCAGGCCAACCTTGACATCATCTCGCGCCGTGACCTCACCGGGCATATGCTCGGCTTCGGCTGCGTGGATTCGTCCGCAGAGGAAGTCGAGACCGTGCCGGAGATCCGGAAGCGAATTGAGAAGGCTGTGGAGTACTTCGACCCGAAGATCCTCCTTATCGATCCCGATTGCGGGATGCGGATGCGGAGCCGGGAATCGGCGTACTGGAAACTCAAGAATATGTGCGAGGCGGCACGGGAAGTCCGGATCGCATTGTGAACGGGCCACTCCTGTTCTCTTCCCTGTAAATTCCTCGTTGATCTTTTCGATCCTGATCCTTCCCACTCATGCCGGAAGGATGTAATACATATCAATACCTTCATGGGTTATGACATGAGCAATATCTTTTACGAAAGGTTATGACAAAGACATGCCCGAGCTGTGGAACACCGGCAGTTGACGATCAATCCAAATTCTGCAACAAATGCGGGTACCCGTTCCCCAAACCCCGCCCGGATAACCGGACTATCGTGAGCCGGGCAGATGGCCGGGTATACGAAGCCGAATCCCCTGGATACGCTCCTGCGAGTGCGTCCCACCCGGTACGAACCCCGAAAAAGCCTGTACAGCGGAAGACCTGCGCTGCCGGTCCGCTTCCCTTTAAACGCTGCATTGGCCGGGATTTCATCAAACCGGTCTATATTCTTGGTGTGATCGGTATCCTCCTGATCGCCGTGCTGGGGATCATGACGGATTTTTCAACATCAGGCACATCCACCGAGAAGGTTACCGATCTGGTGAACACGTCCCTATCAGTCAAAAGTGTGATGGCATTGCCCGTCTTCTGGATCTGTGTCCTGGTCTTCGGGAACCTGTTCTGGCGGGTGATCTGCGAGATGTGCGCTGTCCAGTTTGCAATCCACGACACCCTCGCCACCATAAATCCCTCCCGGGGCCGCGAATCTGACGCGTTTGGAGAGGAGGGATCACCTGCGCCGGGCGAACAGGACTATTATGAGTGCCCCCGCTGCGGGAAAGTTGTCCCGGTCGACCAGATGCGGGAGTGCGAACATTGCGGCACTCAGGGGTGCAGTAACTGTATCAGGATGATGGGACTTCTCAAGAAAACCATGACGTGCAAAGACTGTTTTGAGAAGAAGTGAAGAAGTTTTTTCTTATTTTTCAAAAGATCCAGCCGGGGTCCGTTCATCTCCTATCAGGCCATTGGTCAGTTGGTTGTTGTTATGAGACCCCACCGGTCCTTTGGTGTATGCTTCGACCGGTTTTTCCGGTCGGGCACGGTACTTCCCATAATAGTATTCATGAACCTGGAGACGCCTGCCTGAATTTCACGTACCGGCGATATTCCGGAATGCTTAACACCCACCGGGAAATATCATGACTATGCAGAATCCCTCCCGGCTCGTCCTCTCCTTCATCCTGGTGGTCTTTCTCCTGGGCTCAGGCTGCACGCATGCAGCGCCCGGTCCTTCCAGTACTCCGCAAACTACAACCATGCCCGTTGTAACAGCCCCGCAGAGCCAGGTACCGACTCCCGAAAGTACCTGTTCCCTCATTCCCGGACCGGTGCAGAGCGTCCCGGATTATGAGACGGTCAGCATCAGTGTGGACCGCAACACCATTACGGAAAACCCGACCATCACAACCCGGTTCAATGGCGGGCTGGGGCTTGGCATGGTGCAG
>JBAYMI010000313.1:0-3271 GCA_041663625.1 Methanoregula sp. | reverse complement strand
TGGCAGCGATCCATGAAGGACTTGAGTTTCCCGGGGATGCCCATGAACATGACGGGCGTGGCAAGAATGATCCCGTCTGCCTCGCGCAGCTTCGGGTACAGCTGCTGCATGTCGTCATCCATGATGCAGGTCTCGTGATCCCTGCAGAACAGCATCTCCTGGCAGTCTTCGAAACAGAGGTTCGATACGGCTATCGTTTCCACCGTGCAGCCGGCATCCGTTGCCCCGTTCAACGCCTGCACCAGCAGGCGGGCTGTGTTTCCCTCAGGGAGGGGGCTCCCCAGTATTCCGATAATCCTGCCGGCCATACTACAACTGGAGGGAAAAGAGGTCATATAGTTTTGCCCGGGCTACCCGCACTTCACGCCAGTGGGGCAGGGGGCCCGGATTGGCATCAACACAACCCATATATATCTGCCACGTGAATGGAACGTTTGGTGTTTCGTTTGACCGAACAGAAGACCTATAACGCAGGCCAGAAGGTCGGCCCGGGAAAATACGTCTGTATCGACTGCGGAAAGGAACTGACTCTCGACAAGAGCGAGCAGGACTTGCGCAAGTGTCCGGCATGCTCCTGTGCAGAGTACCAGTGCTTCCCGATGACCCACATCCGCCCGGATATCAAGACGCCGGAGGATGCAATCCACCCGCCGAAACGCGGTAAGAAATCCCTGTAATTCCTTATTTTTTCACGCAGGGTACCACGTTATGAACACGGGTGCCGGGTTCCGGCAGCAGCCGGATGAATGCGGCAGTGCAGAGCCCGGCACCAGGAATTACCTGTTAAGGAGAGCACAGACAGTATGGTGAACGTATCCAGGGATGGGCAGGTCTTCAAGTGCGAGATCTGCGGAAATGTTGTTGTTGTAAAGGAAGCCGGCGGCGGGGAACTGATCTGCTGCGGCGAACCCATGCAACTGGAGGAGTAAATCATGGCAGTAAAAAAACCGATGGTAAAGAAGGCAGCAGGAAAAGACCTCAAGAGCCTTGAGAAGAAGATCGGCAAAGTCCCGAAATTCTTCAAGGAACTGACAACGAACGATCCCGAGATGTTCGATCTCGTCATGAAGTTCGAGAACCACATCTGGGATGACGGCAAGCTCACGAAGAAGACCAAGAAACTGATCGCAATCGCGATCGCAGCCGCCCTCCGGGACCAGCACGCGGTCCGGGCCCAGCTGGCAGGCGCCGCAAACCTCGGCGTCACCAAGGCAGAGGTGGAAGAGGCGCTCCGCGTCACGTTCCTCCTCTCGGGGATGCCGGCCTATGTGTACGGCAAGGCCCAGCTCGACGAAGTGATGAAGAAGTAAGGGGGAGTGCGCGATGGAATCTGAGGATTGCATTTCATTCCCGGTCCTCGGCGAGCCGGCCCCGGACTTTACGGCAGAGACTACCCACGGCCCGATCACGCTCTCAAGCCTGAAAGGGAAATGGGTGGTGCTCTTCTCCCACCCGGCTGATTTCACGCCGGTCTGTACCACCGAGTTTTTGGCATTCGCTGCCATCCATGACGAGCTTGCGGCACTGAACGTCCAGCTGCTCGGCCTCTCGGTGGACAGCACCTCGTCCCACCTGGGCTGGGTGCACGACATAAAGGAGAAGATGGGGGTGCAGATCCCCTTCCCGATCATTGCCGACCTGAACATGAAGGTGGCGAAGAAGTACGGGATGATCCACCCGGGCCAGAGCACGACCGCTGCGGTGCGGTGCGTATTCTTCATTGACGACAAGGGGATCATGCGGGCCATGATCTACTATCCCCTCCAGAACGGGAGGTACATGCCCGAGATCATCCGGCTCGTAAAAGCGCTCCAGACCACGGACAAGTACAAGGTCTCGACACCGGCCAACTGGCAGCCGGGCGACAAGGTAGTGGTCCCGGCGCCGAAGACCGCGGCGGAGATGGAGAAGCGGCCGACCGAGGGGTACGAGTACAAGGACTGGTACCTCTGTTACAAGGACGTGTGAAGCAACCAAAACCCTTTTTTCCAATGGGTTCGACGATTTCCCTGAGGGAAATTGTCTCGGACTCATCAGAACCTGGTGGACAGGAAAAGCCTGCCGGGTTTCTTCTCGTCGTCGAGGTTTTGATGACTCCGAGACCTTCATCAGACGGTTGAGGATGAGAAGAGCCGAAGGATCTTTGAAACCTCTTCGACTTGGAACGTTTTTCCCTGTTTATTTCCAATTTCCCAGCGTTTATATGCCTTTCAGACAAACCATGAATTACCTAATGGTTCATAGAGAGGGGAATTTTCAATGCAAGAATCCACAGGAACGCCGCTTGCCCGGCTGGTATTATTCATGGTCTGCTTATCGATTGCCGGCAGTATCGTTGCCGGGGCGCACTATTACGCCATCGACCTCCCGCAGCAGAAATCGATTGATGCGCCGCAGAACAGCTGGTTTGATGGAGACTGCTCTCATTGTTGGAGAGAATGTGGCAGGAGCGCTGCCAATCCGTATGTCTGCAATGGGTATTGTTATTTTAACTGCAACTAAGGGCCCCTCCCCCCTGCTGAATAATACCTTCCCGTGAAAATGGCTGTTTACGAAGTCAGAGATACATTCACTACTCGCCCGGCTCGTGTTGTTCATGGTCTGCCTGGCAATTGCCGGAGCATTCGTTGCCGGGGTGCATTATTATGCAGTGGACCTGCCGGCCCGGCAGGCAATATCCACCCCGGCCAACTGGGGCAGCAGCCTGTATGACTGAATGTAAAAAAGAGATACAGAATTGCTGTTCCAGAAACAACTGACGGGAATCCTGGTCCGTTAATTGTGCACGGTGTGGTGGCACCTGTACTGATATGTGCGGGAATAACTGCTTCCCTGGGATCGGGGCGCTGGCCGCTCCCGCTGTTTTTAATTGTCCGTGATTACACCAAGACGCGTTTCCTTCAGACGGTTCCCACGGTATTCCCGGGGAGGGTTGCTTTGTGTTGGAAAATTTTCCCTCTTTTCATCGAAGAACGCATCAGCGTTCTTCGAGTTATCTGCCCAAGAGCATTATCACGTCGCCGTGATCGCGGGTTTCATCTTCTTCCGGGGCGATCTGGTATGGAAGACGATGGCTGACCAGGAACCGGAGGGGAAGAACAGCACGAGGCCGATCCTCACGGATCCCCCGTTCTATCTCCCGGAGTTCGAGCAGTCGTACCGGTATATCATCGACGAGTACAATGTTGCGCCAAAAGACATTGCCATCTTCATGCCCTGCGCGGTGAGGAAACCCTACAGCGCAAGCCCGAGCCACCAGCTGATCCGGATG
>JBAYMI010000312.1:0-3274 GCA_041663625.1 Methanoregula sp. | reverse complement strand
GGGGATTACCAGAGAACCGGGCGTTTCCTCGCGGTACCTGAGGATCAGGTACATGACGGGAACCGCAGCAAGAGCCGCAACAATGTAAACCATCCGGTACGGGAAAAGGCCGGGCATGAACATGAAAACCGAGAGGATGATACCGCCGGCAAGCGGGGCGAGCGTCCGGCCTATGAGGGTTGCAGAAGAATAACTGCCGAGCATCTCGCCCTTTGTTGACGGGAACCGTTCGGCAATGATGGCGGAGACAACGGGTCCGAGAATTGCAGTGGCCGTGCCGTGGAAAAACCGGATCGGGATCAGCCAGAGCGGGTCGGTGATGAGGATATACAACAAGGGTGCTGTCAGGAAGACCAGGCCGGCAATGACCAGCAGGCGCCGTCTCCCGAGGCGATCCGACATCACACCTACAGGAAAAGAGAACAGGATGCCGGCGAGCGGGGAAACCGCCGCAATGAGCCCAAGGAGTGAGTCCCCGCCCCCAAGTGCCTGGACAAAGAGGGGGAGCACCGGATTTTTCGAGAGGGTGGTCGAGAAGATCGCAAAGAACCCGATCAGGGAGAGATAAAAGACGAGACTGCGGTCAGGCCCTGCCTGCACATCCACTACCTCACAATCCCGTGTCATGTACAAGTCAGTTCCGGGAGTCATGGATTAATAACCAGCGATAGTGGATAGGAACTGGCCAAACGCTGCCGAAGCCATCCCAACAAACCCACGATTACCCGGACCGGGATGCGGGTGAAATCATCGGCAGGGGGAACTCTTGAAACCGGTAAAAAAGGAAGATGACAGGGAATATCCCTACAACCGGCACAAAATCTCGAGAGACTCGGTCCCGGCCTTTACCGCGTTCATGAGGGCAAGGACGTTCTCCGGATCCTTCTCATTGTGGACCCGCTCGCAGAGCGCGTGGATCGTCATCGCAATCTCTTCGGCCAGCAGCCCGCCCTCTTCGTCACCACAGTTGCAGGAGTCCTCGTCATGATCCACGCCACAGCCACACTCGTCACCATGCTCGTGGTGATGGGCATCGTGCTCTTCCCCGCACCCGCATCCGTGTTCATGTCCTGCATGAGCGTGTGCCGCGGGAGGCACCGCAGTTTTCTTCGCCGTTTCATTCTCAGCACAGACGATACAGTATGTTTTGCCCTTGACTTCAAAGAGCGGGCACCCGCAGGTCTTGCAGCTCTTTTCGAGCATTTTTCCTCCCTTGAGGAGGCATTCAGCCATAATTTCGTCTTCTTTTCGTGAAGCCATCAGGTCACCGTCGGGTCTTAATTTAAACTATATATGCCGGTCCCGCATATTAACTACAGGTACACAGGTAGATGATACCATGCCCAATGCTGATAAAACCATGGAAAACTGTATCCTGATGCTGCAGCACATTCAGGAGGACAGTTCAATACCCAGAAATATCCGTCGTGTCGCCGACGAGACCAGGGTGCTGCTCGTAAACAATTCCAAGGCTATGGGGCTGCGCGCCGCAGAAGCCATCTCGAAAATCGATGAAATTTCCAATGATCCCAATATGCCCATTCATGCGCGGACCCGGATCTGGGAACTCGTGTCGCAGCTGGAGACCATCCCGCTGGACTAAAAAAAGTATCCTCTTTTTTCGTACACCGGCATCCATTCCCGGTCCAGCAATCCTGAACGTATGCATGTGACAGCTCGTTTAATCGTTCTTGTTCAGGTATTCCTTGATCTCCCGGATACCCTTCAGCATCTCTTCCGAGTATGGCGTGACACGGTAGTTCAGGTTATTCTCGATCTGCCAGAACCCGCTCTTCTCGTCAAAGTGCCCGATGAGATAGCAGATGATGATGTAACAGGGCACCGACAGGATGATGACTTCCGGCAGGGTCAGCCCGAGATGGATGGTGAAGAAGTCCTCAAAGAGTTTCGCGTTGGCGGTGATGATACCGAAGTTGAGCAGGATCTGGGTCCACGAAGTTCCCCGGGCATACCGCTGCTTGAAGAGGGCGAGAGTGTAAAGCAGCCCGCGTTTTTCTGTCATAGGTACATCTCGCAGATACGGCAAGATATGCTTTCTCTCCTGCGACACCTCCAGACGAATGGACTTACCGGATCACATTCACCAGCGATTCCCGCAAAAGATCGGATTTTGGGAAATCCTGATCAGTCTGCGTTCCGGGATGCCGGCTGCCCCGGTTCCTCGCTCTGGCGGGCCGGGCAGAAGTTGCAGATGGAATAGAAGACCTCTTTCTCCTTGTCCCGGATCAGGCAATAGTACTCATTGCCCCGCTGCTCCACCCGGAACCCCCCGGGGAACGGCATGCCCACGGGGTGCCCCGGCTCCTCGAGCACGAACAGGGTGAACGCCGCGATCAGGTAATAGAAGAGCCGGTTCTTCGGGTTCCTGAAATACGGGTTCCGATAGCCGGAATCCTCCCACATCAGGCTCCCCTCCGGCAGCATGTCACAGAACTTGTCGAACCGCTCCCGGTCACGGATCGGGCCGGTGAGCTGGTCAAACTCCCTCTTATGGTACATGGAGAGCAGGCGGTGATGCCTCCCGAAGATCTGTTCGCGGAAATGGGGAGCAACTGCTTCGCGGTACGGCGATGGCAGATTCTCGATCTCGGCATTGAGCCTGCCGCCGATGATCTGGAGATCAAAAAGGGAATAGGCCTGCACCTCGCGGGAGAGGATGATGCCCAGCTCGCCCCGGGTCCGGGCGGACCGGATCGTTTCTGCGATCCGGTGGATCCCGCAGGAATCCTGCAGAGGACCGGCATCTGTATGTTCAGCACATTTTTCTTCGTCTGACATTTCTGTGCAGCCTGGTAGTACATCTCTTGCCCGGGCACCAGAAATAGGTATAGGACGGGGATCTTCCTGCCGCCATCTTCCCTGCCGGTGCCCATGACGGGAACTGCGTTGAATAATCTTAATACACGGGCACAAACCATATGATCCTGATTCATGGACATTCTCTCCATTGTGCTGATCATTGGCGGCCTCTGTCTCTTCGAGACCATCACGAGCATTGATAATGCCATCATCAATGCCGAAGTGCTCTCGACCATGAGCGAGCGTGCAAAGCGCTGGTTCCTCCTCTGGGGCCTGGTCTTCGCGGTCTTTGCGGTCCGCGGCCTTCTCCCGTGGCTGATCGTCTGGCTCTCCGCCCCCTCCCTTGGCCCGATCGGCGCATTCACGGCAACATTCTCCAGCGACCCGCTGGTGATTGCCGCCATTGAACAGTCCGCACCCATCCTCCTGATGGGCGGGGGCACGTTCCTCATCT
>JBAYMI010000311.1:0-3293 GCA_041663625.1 Methanoregula sp. | reverse complement strand
TCCTCGTTTCTGGGATAGTTCAGGTCGAGTTTGGGGACATCCTTCTGGCGCAGGAGGAACTTGATCAGCTCGTTTGTACGGGCGCAGCCCATGCACCCGAACGCGAAATCGGCATCGTTGATGATGATCGCCGCTTCGCACTCTTCGAGCATCGGGCCGTAGAGCGCCATGCGCCCCCGGACGCCGGACGGGACCTCGACGGCCGCCCACTTCAGCCCTTTCTTGGGCTCCTCGGGGGTGATCTGGAGGGGCGGGGTTTCGAGTCCTGCGGTCTGGACGCGTTCACGGATAGCAACCGCCGATGAGAGCGGCGTGTGGCCGTGCCGTGAGACCAGGTCAGAGAGGATCAGGCTCGTTGCGGGATAGATGAATACTTTTGCCATTGGTTAGGACTCCTGTGCATCGATCAGTTTCTTCAGTATTGCGACATCGAGGACGCTTGTGTCGAGCGGGTCTGCCGGTGCGGGAACAGCTGCCGCGTCGCGTTTCTTGAGCTCTTCGAGCCCGTGGGTGATGTAGGGGATGACAGTCATCTCGAACTCCATGCCATGGTACCCGGGCCGTGCCCCGCCAAGGTTTGCCCGGCAGCGCCGCGGGTCGCCCGGCGGGAATCCCCGGTCCTTCACAAAGATATGGTCCGGGTCCATCTTCCGGAGCCCGGTGACAATCCGCTCAACCTCTTCCGGTTTTCCGGTCACCACGAGGCCAAAACAGGTCTCCTTGATCATCGCCCCGTTCGAGATCTCGTAGCCCCGTATCGCCAGATCGGCCGGCGTGACATCGAACGACTCCACCACGACATACTTCGTGACGGTGCCCACGTGGGTTGGCGTATATGCGGTCACCGCTTCACCTCCCGGATATACACCGTCTCCCGCTCCTTCAGTTTTTTGAGTTTCTCTGTATCGATCACGCGACCGATGATGTTCGTGCCTTCGAACGGTTCCGAGGTCGGGCCGAACTCTTTGTTCGCCGATAACCGCACACCGACAAGCCCTGCCCCTTTCCGGGAATCGTTGGTCATGGCGAGCGCATTGGCCGGGGACTCGTCCCGGGGCGGGTTCTCCGGCGTGATCTTGGTGCCGGGCGCGATCGCCGGCTTGAAGAGGACCACATCGTCGAACTTGAAGAAGACCGGCATCATGCCGGCATCGTGCTCCGCAAGGCCGGTGAAGCGCCGGAAGACCTCGCAGCTCTCTGGTGCTGCTGCATCATCAAGCTCGATATCGATCACCTTTTCGACCGGTGCGGTTGTCACGGTCACGAGCCGCTCGTGCAAGACATCGAGCGTGGTTCCCGGTTCCTGCGAGACAACAATCCTGTCTCCCTCTTCCTTATCGGACTTCAGCGTGACACCGGCACGTACAGCAATCTCAATCGCCTTTGCAAGGGGCCGGCCGAGCAGATCGATCCGCTCCGGCAGGACCGTGACGGAGAGCACATCATGCTCTTTTGCCAGTCTCACCAGTTCAATCCCGTGGACAACCTGCCCGGCCAGGTTGTGGGAGAGGCTGCCCGGGACATCCGTCCGGTAGATGTAGATCCCGCCTGCCGATTTGCCGGTGTTCCGCACGGTAACGGTACCTTCCCGGCGCGGGCGCCGGTACTCCCTGGGGATGTCGTCGGATCCGGCACGGCGGGAGTCGAGCACGTGCGTGGATGCAGCACGCCCGACCATAAACCTCCCGGACTGGAGCGCAAGAAGCATGTGCTCAACGCTGGCTGCGGCTTCGGTAGTTATCGCGGCCGGTGTATATCCCTGGGCAACGATCTCCAGGCCGGTCACGACCTGCATGCCATCCTCGAGGACAAAATCCGGGTCCGTGACGGTGAACGACCGGCTGGTATCCGCCCAGCTCACCACCGGTTCGATCTTCGTAATCCGGTCACCGGTCGCAAACCGGTCCAGCACGCCCCGGCCGCTCACGACCGTTCCGAGGATGCCTCCGCTCTCATCAGCCCCGTGGTCTGCCGAATGGCGGGACCGTGCAAAGATCAGGTAGGAACGTTCCGGTTCGTATCCCCCGCACCCGAGGATCACATCACCCCGCTCGTACACGTGGGGTTTCCTCACCGGCCGGACCGATGACGGGAACGGGCCGAATGCCGCGGCATAGCGGTCGCCCCAGTGGAGCGCAAGCGTCCGGGTGATCTCCGGTGATTCGAGTGGACCGGCATCCTGCCCGTTCATCTCGATAACGATCTCCCCGGCAGTAGTGCTGATCGCAAGGCTGGCGGTTCTGGTCTGCTCCTGCGTTGCCGGGCGGATGATCGCAACCGCACAGCCCTTCGGGTGATCGGCCAGTATGGAAGAGAGCCTGCTCCCCCCGGCCAGTTCCAGCCTCTTCTTGTCGAGGAGGATCGTGATCATGCGTCCCCTCATGCCTGAGGCTGGCTCATGATCTTCCGCTCTTCCTCGGTCAGGATAGCAAGGACCTCGTCCGTCTTGCCGATCTGGATGATCTTGCCGCCCCGCATGAGGGCCAGCCGATCACAGATGTCCCGCACGAATTCCATGTCATGGGAGACCACGATGAAGGTCTCGTCCATCTCCTCGCGGGAATGCATGATCGAGTGCTTGACATCGATCTTCGTGATGGGGTCCATCGTGCCCGTAGGTTCGTCAAGGATGACGATCCGCGGCTCGCGGATGAGCACCTGGGCAAGGGCAACACGGTGGCGTTCCCCTTCCGAGAGCTGGGCCGGCATCCGGTCCAGGATCTCCTTACTCTTATCGTCCGTGAACCCGGCCATCTTCAGGGTCACGAGGGCCTTTCGCATGGCAAGCTCCTTGGGGAACTCGAGGCCGATCGCGTCGGTCAGGTTGTCGAGCACGGTCCGGTGGGGGAAGAGGTCGTACTCCTGGTGGAGGAGCCCGATATACCCGGTTGCCCGGCCCCGCTGGTCGATGCCGGGCTTGGTCATGTCAACCCATTCGTCGCCGATACGGACATTGATCTCGCCGCTTGTCGGCTCGATGAGGCCGGCGATGATCCCCGAGAGCGTGGTCTTTCCCGCTCCGCTCTTTCCGATAATGCCGAAGATCTCCTTGGTGTAGACCTCGAACGAGACGCCATTGACGGCCTTGACAACCCCGCGGTCAACGGAGATGTAGCGCTTGACCAGATCGCGGGCGGCAACAACCTTGTCCCCGAGCTCAGCTGCTTCGAACTCCTCGGTATCGTCACAACCCTTCATGAACTCATTGATCACGTCTTTGGGCGTCCCGATCTTGGCGATGCTGCCGTCGACAAGCAGCATGGCCCGGTTGGCTACGTCCTCGATCACCTGCG
>JBAYMI010000310.1:0-3297 GCA_041663625.1 Methanoregula sp. | reverse complement strand
TGCTCTAATCATGGCAGAGAAAACCTGCGAACTCTTCGACTGCGGCCACCGGGCCTGCGGCGGATGCGGGGCAGCACTTGCGGCCCGGCTGATGCTCAAGGCAGCGGGCACGAACTGTATTGTGGTCTCCTCGACGGGCTGCATGGAGGTCTTCTCCACGCCGTACCCCGAGACCGCATGGAAGGTCCCGTGGATCCACTCGCTTTTCGAGAACGCATCAGCGGTTGCATCGGGTATCGAGTCCTCGCTCAAGAAGCAGGGCAGAAAAGAGAAGGTCATTGTGATCGCCGGCGACGGCGCGACCTTCGATATCGGGATGCTCTGCATCAGCGGCGCGTTCGAGCGCGGCCACGATATCACCTACATCTGCTACGACAACGAGGCCTACATGAATACCGGTATCCAGCGGTCCGGTGCAACGCCGTACGATGCGAGCACCACGACCAGCCCCGCGGGCTCGCAGTCCTTCGGGAACAAGCGCCCGAAAAAGGACATGCCCCAGATCCTCGCAGCCCACGGCGCACCGTATGTCGCAACCGCATCAGTTGCGTACCCGAACGACCTGGTCCAGAAAGTGGAAAAGGCGATCAACACGGTCGGGCCGACTTACGTGCAGATTCACGCCCCGTGCTGCACCGGCTGGGGCTTTGAAGGCGACCAGACGATTGCGATTGCAAAACTCGCCATCGAGACCGGTCTCTGGGTGAACTACGAGATGGTTGACGGCACGGTCACAAAGGCAAAGAAGGTTGTGAGAAAGCCGGTCGAGGAGTACCTCAAGACCCAGAAGCGGTTCCGCCACCTCTTCAAGCCAAAGAGGCAGGACGCCGAGATCGCAGCAATCCAGGCGATTGCCGATAAGAATGCCGCAAAGTATGGCATCGATATCAAGCTCAAGAAGGAATAAACTTTTTTTTTTGGATTCTGTCGGTTTTATCCTGACAGGACTACCTTTGCATCGCTGATGGAATAGAGGTCCGGTTCCTCGTCAAGAAATGAGCGCATGGTGATTTCGGAGAGGATCATAAGGGTGCGTGTTTCCTGCATATCTTCGGTATGAATTTCGTTGAGGGTTTTCATGCCAAAGATACCATGGGGAGGGCAATCCCCTTCCTGATCGTGCCTGCAATCAGGGATTTTTGATCCCGATATTCTTTCGGGGTTAACGTGATTACATCAAGGGGCACTTTGTATTTTTTCACGGTATGCATCTCTGCATCTTTTGTGAGAAGTGCCCGGTCGAAGATATCCCGGTTGTTGAAATCCTCGGAGATTATGGCGATATCGATATCGCTTCCCGTTGTTGCGGTGCCTGTACCCGATGAACCAAACAGAATAAGATTGTTGATGCAAACCCCGTTCTTCCGGAGCTGTGCGCCAAAGAAATTTACCGTTTCGAGGACTTTTGCATCAACCATGAGCGCGCGTTTACGTGCAGTTCGATGTCTTCGGACTTCCGTACTGATGGATCGTCCTATCAGATCTTCGTCTTTGCTTTGCGCTTTTTCTGCCGTTCGATCAGGCTGCCTTTCACATCATTAAGATTGTCTGGCAGCCATTCCTGTCGCTCTTTGGTATAATCGCCGGTGCCGGTTTCGTAGCTCTGGATAAAGCGGGCCATATCTACCGGTCCGAGTGTCTTTGTGAGCGCATGAATGCCTTCTTTCCGTATCTCACTGATTGTTTTCATCGCTTGACACCTCCATGAGCCAGTGCACCGGGTTCTCCACCCTGATAGTTATTTCAGGGATTTTTCTTGCCAGAGTGATAATTTTATTGTCTGTTGTGAGGAAAATAACTTTTCCGCTCTGGGCACATGCAAGATGGAGTGCATCGAACAGTTTAAGGCCAGCCTTCTGATACCCGGGCACCCGGCTAAAGACCGATTCATCCAGTTCGATATACTCATGGATAAGTGCAAGTTTCTGTTCTACCTTCAATCGTTTTTCAACATCTGCCATACGGGATATTTCATCGTCTATGACAACGCTGCCGACAAGCTCCCAGTCACGGCTGCACCGGTCAAGAATTGCGAGAATCGCCTCTCCCTCAAGTTGTATTTTCCGGTTCTGGAAATCATCAAATGGCCTGCACAAACAACAGACGTCCATGTAGATTTTCATTTCCCGCCCCCTTCTGCAATTAGCCTCTCATCCTCTGGCAGCCCAAACATTATGACATTGGTTTCCTGCTTCGATCGTTAGTTCCTCTTCCATTTGTAGATTATTATAATTTCATGAGGCTTTGAAGGCGAGCAGATGATTGCTATCGCCAAGCTTGCCATCGAGACCGGTCTCTGGGTGAACTATGAGATGATCGACGGCCAGATCACCACGGCAAAGAAGGTTGTGAGAAAGCCGGTCGAGGATTACCTGAAAACCCAGAAACGGTTCCGCCATCTCTTCAAACCCAGGAGGCAGGACGCGGCGATCCAGGCGATTGCTGACAAGAATGCCGCAAAGTACGGCATCGATATCATGATCAAGAAGGAATAAACATTTTTTTTTGGATTCTGTCGGTTTTATCCTGATAGGACAACCTTTGCATCGCTGAGGGAATAGAGATCCGGCTCTTCATCCAAAAACGAGCGCAGGGGTGTCTCGGAGAGTTTCATACAGGAGAGTGTTTCCTGCTCATGAACCAAATCGTCACACCCCGTATGTCTTTCCATAGATGGGTCCTCTCACCGGGTTTGCGCCTTCGACTTGCGTTTTTTCTGCCGTTTAATCACACTCAGCAAAAGGAGTTACGATAATACAAAATAGATTAATATATCGCTTGTAATTATCGTAATATATGGCTCGATACAAGTGTCCAAGATCAGGTTGCACTTTTGAATCTGAAACAAAGGAGTATTGCAATAGACATAGAACTTCAGTAAAATGTATCGATACAACAAAATGTTCCAATAAAAAGTCCAAAAAAGGAGGATTGTTCGGTAATCTAAATAATGTCCCTGATACAACACCTCCGAATTC
This sequence comes from Methanoregula sp., assembly GCA_041663625.1. Lineage (GTDB taxonomy): Archaea > Halobacteriota > Methanomicrobia > Methanomicrobiales > Methanospirillaceae > Methanoregula. The sequence continues at coordinate 319 of JBAYMI010000310.1, read as the reverse complement.
GCTTGACGGTCTAAGATATAAATGAAATCTCTGGAAAGTGGCGTAAATGTAGACTGAAATAAATCACTTATTTTTATGACACAGATTTCCCTTTCTCTGTTGTCCAACCCTATCCTTATGCATTCAATAAATCTCGGGAAAGAGATCTCCAGTAATGCTTTTATTAACAGATACGGTCGGTTTTAATACATTCCAGTCCGACATTACTAGGCTACGGGCTCGTGGTCTAGCGGTATGACGTCGCCCTTACACGGCGAAGGTCACCGGTTCGAATCCGGTCGGGCCCATCGTTTTTCTCGCTTGTTTGCAGGAAGATCAT
>JBAYMI010000309.1:0-3302 GCA_041663625.1 Methanoregula sp. | reverse complement strand
TGTTCTTTGCCTGGTTCTTCGGGTTATCGATGATGGTGTCGCACGCATCCGTCCCCACAGCATAGCACTGTCCGGTCTGCTGCGGTTTGGGCTTGTAATTCACCAGGAGGGCAAGCGTGGGCATGCCGATACAGGATATCCAGAAGCAGGTGTTGATGCCGATGATGGATACAATCCCGAACGAACGGATCATCGGGACGGTCGAGACCATCATGGCCAGAAATCCCATGGATGTGGCCAGCATGGCGTACATGACTGCCGGGCCGGTCCGGGTTACGGTCACGAAAACCGCATCCTCAAGGGATCCCTTGCGGGCTTCCTCATCGAACCGGGCGTGGAACTGGATCGCGTAATCGATCCCAAGACCGATCAGGACCGGGAATGCCCCGATCACCGCCATGTTCAGGCTGATACCGGCAAGACCCATCAGGCCGAGGGAGGTGACAAGACCGAGCGCCACGAGCAGGACCGGCATGAACCGGTGGCGGACATAGGAAAAGAGGATGCCCATCGTGATGATCATCAGGATAAGCGCACCACCAATCAGGATGCCCATGTTGCTCGTAAGCCCCTCGCTCATCTGCTTGGTGAAGGCCGGGGAGCCGGACATTTCAACGGTAACCCCGGGTGGCGGAGAGGAGGTGTCCACGACGGACTGCATATTGTTCAGTACGGACTTCTGGACCTTATCGGATAATCCCGGAGTGAGCTTGATCTGGATGAGGGTCAGTACGTTGGAAGGATAGAGCAGGGCACGGGTGCTCTCGGGAAGTGTATTGACAATCTTCAGCGTGTCAGCCTCCGATGTGGGAAGAGTCCCTCCATTATACGCTTTCAGGACATCGGGGAGGCTTTGCACGCTCTCGATATTCTGTTGCTGACGGATATCGGTTTCAAGATTATCGACATAGGCAAGGACATCCGGGCTCAGGGGGTCCCCGGCTTCAACAATGAGGATGATTGTATCTGACTTGTAGTCCTCGTTGTATTTTGCCTCGATGGCACCGGCGGCGGAGTCCTTGAAAACATAGGTTTCCCATCCCGTTGCCATGGAGAGCGATGTCATGCCATAGAGCCCGAGGCAGAAGAGGGCGATGACCAGGCAGGCAACGAGTTTGGGTTTTTTGATGATGGAATGTGCTATGAATTCAAAAATTTCCTTAATCATTCGTCTTCTCCCTCCCGAATCCGTTGTTCGCGATATACCTGCAGCCTGTCCTGGGTTGGTGGAATATATATCCCGGTAGGGGAGTCATGGTAACTCACTGCATGCTCTTTTTACGCCGGTATGCATACAACCCGATGCCGGCAACGATCACCACGAGGATGATCCCGATAACGATCGTGCTGATCGGAAGACCTGCAATGGTATCCTGTTTCGCCGGAAGGACCTGAAGGGTTACTGCAATGGTATCCGATTCCTGACTGTTGCCGAGTGCGTCGCGGTACCGGAGTGTGCTGTCGAAAGTGTACTCACCGATCTCTGCTGCTTTGTCGACCACTACGTCATATTGTGCGGTAACGGATTCGCCAGCCCCGATTGTCCCGAGGAATGCCAGGTTGTTATCGAGTGTGACAAGACCGTGGGGGGAGAGCCGTGACTGGGCGTTGTATACTGTCAGGTTCCCGTTGTTACGGTAGGTTACCTCAATGGTGCCGGAGGTTCCGGCTGCAATGGACGGTTCTTGGGATGTTACGGTGAAACTTGTCTTGGCATTGACCGGGATACCGATGGTCTCGGTCTCTGTGGTGACGACCTCGCCTTCCCGGTTCGTGTAGGTTACATAGACATTGACCGGGTAGGTCTGGTTGGTTGCATCCGTGGATGCGGTGAGCTTGAAGCTGCAATTGACAACTCCGCCACTCGGGAAGTCCCCGATGAAGACGGTGCTGTCGGTTGGGATGATTGCGCTGCTCCCGCTCCGGACGAGTTTTGCGGTAGCCATAGTACCGTCTTCAGGGCCGATGTTCCTGATGGTTAAGCGGAGGTATCCCTCGGTTCCTGTAGCGATCGTGTCCGGGTTGGATTCAACGATCGCGATCTTCACTTCCGGTTTGATCCGGACGGTGACAGGGACCGTCACTTCTTCATTGGTGTACACGTATTCGTATACATCGGCCTTCTCCTGGTGAATATCTTCAGAATATTTATAGGCCAGTGTCAGCGGCAGCTGGTATTCGCCGGTGGTGGCATTTGCTGATATCTTGGCCTTGATCTGCACTGTGGCGGCGGTTCCGTCGGCCTTGACATCGCCGATCATCTGCGGGTCGCTCTTGATGATGATGGCGTCAGTGGGCGAGGCGAGGCTGACCGTTACGAATTTTGCCGTTGTGGGCAGGTCTTCGTAATCGATGACTCCGAGGTTCAGCTGTTTCATGGTGCTGACACCGGTATTTTTCACAAGGATGCTGATGGTGGCATCCTCTCCTGGCGTAAACTCGTTGGTGCCGGTCACGCTGGCAGAGAACACCGGGCTTCCCCCGAGGTACTTTGTTGCTGCCGAGACCGGTGCCATTATGGCAGCACAGCAGATGATCAGGGCGATCACTGCGAGAGCCATGCGAGTATTAATCGAAAAGCGGGTAATGGCCATGCTTTCCCCCGTTACTGGAGTTTCTTCCTGCGGTAGAGGAGATATCCGCCGATTGCGATGATGAGCACGGCAAGTGCGGCGAGAAGTGCCGGGTTATCGGTCAGCACGGAGGTCATACTTGTCGCCGGGACAACGGTTACGTCCAGTTTCATGGAGTCAGAGATCACGGAATTGTCAAGGGCATCGCGGTAGCGGATCTCGGAGTCTATGCCATAATTTTTCACGGTTGCCGTGCTCTCAGCGGTAACCAGGAATGATGCCTCTTTGGTCTCCCCGGGTGCGAGGTCCCCAAGGAAAGCCGAGTCGTCGTTGCTTGAGAAGGGATCGACCATGCTGATCCGGGCAACTGCCTGGTACGCCGTGGCATCGCCGGTATTCTTGAATTTTGCGGTGATCACTTTCTTCTGGCCCGGTTTGATGGTCTGCGGGTCTGAGGTGATCTCAAAATCGATCTTTCCGCCAACCGGGACCCCGATGGTCTCGATATCGGATGAGACCATGTCCCCGTCGGTGTTCTCATATTTTACGTACACGTCAAGGGGGTATGTCTGGGCGTCTGCGCTCGAAGCTACCGATGTCCTGAAGATACCGGTTGCGGTCCCGTTGGAAGGGAAGTCACCGATATAGGCACTGCCTTCCGTGGGGATGATCGGGCTCCCGGAGTTCTGTGCAATGATCAGCGTAGCCTTCTTTGCATTCTCCTGGCCG
>JBAYMI010000308.1:0-3304 GCA_041663625.1 Methanoregula sp. | reverse complement strand
GGAAAAACCCTGGAGGAGTGCCGCAGGAACCTCATGGGAGTAATCGACGGCTGGATCATCGTAAGGCTGCGCCGCGGGCTTCCTATCCCCCCCATTGACAATTGCACAATTGAGGAACTGACACGGATGGAAACTGGTGTCAACGCATAAACTAACACCGGTTTCATGGCCGGAACTGGTCCGTAAACTAAAATTATTCGGGTTTGAAGGCCCGTTTCAAGGGGGAAAACACCCCTATATGATCAAAGAATCCTTTGTGCTTACTCTCCCAAATCCTCACCGTGCGGAAATCAGTGTGGATCTTCTTGTAAGAATTATCCGGCAGATCGGTATTTCGCGGGATGAATGGATTGAAAAATAAAGGAACCTCTTTCTCTTTCACACCCCGCCGCCAGCAGTACCATCACTGATGACCGGGTCAGCCCTCTGGGCTTAAGCAGAACCGGGAAAAACCGGCCTACTTTCTGGTTCCAGAGTCGCTGACCCATTCCAGTATTGCCCAATCTCCCAAAATCTCCGGTACCCGCAAGTCCCGGTGCCCGTTCCTGTTCCGGGCAATTGTCAAACGGCCTGCGATGACCGGCTCAAGACTGGGCCGTTACGCGAGACCGGGCAGCCACCGGGTTTCAGCGGGGATGTGGCCTGCCCTATGACGCACCACTGCATCCAACGAAGGAGAAGCAGATATACCAGTGCAGTAATATATGAAATACAATAGGAGCGGACATGCCGGTTACTGTTGAAGGAAAAATGGTTGACGGGCGCACGATCATCCTCGATCACCCGCTGGCAAACGGTCAGAACGAAGTCCTCGTGCGGTTGAAAAAGAAAACCGGCCGGACCAAGATCCCCGTCACGGAACAATTTGCCATGATGATCGCAGAAACCGATATTGAAGAGATCTATTGATGAAAATTTCCGGCCTTCAGGATTGCTCCGTATTCATTGATACCAATATTCTCATCTACGCATTTACTACTACCCGGTTTACTCCGGCCTGTGAAGAGCTGCTCGAAAAGGTGCGGAATGGTGCGGTCAAGGGCCATGTCAACAGCACCGTCATCGATGAGTTCTTCCACAAAGTCCTGCTCATGCAGGTATATGCAGAAAAAGGATTGCAGCCGAAGGAAGCGATTGCATTCCTGAAGCAGAACCCGGAACAGATAGCAGATTTCTCACTCCCGTTTGATGTGACCCGGGAAGTGCTCCACGACTATGGGATGATCGTTCTTGATACTGCTCCACTTATGGATGAATCCCTCGCCTTTTCACAAAAGTACGGCCTCCTCTTCTCCGATGCTCTCCATGCAGCCAGCTGCACACATTATACTCTTGATCATCTCATCACGAAGGATCGTGATTTTTCCCGGGTCGATTGTATCTCGGTTATTGTACCGTAACAGATTATCCATCTCCGGGCGTCATGAGAACCCGGAAAATGATATCTCGTCTGGTTCCGGAATAACCCAGCCCTTTCGATAAACGCTCACTCTCCCAAAATCTCCGGTACCCGCACGTCCCGGTGCCCGTTCCTATTCCGGGCAATTGTCAAACGGCATGCGATGACCAGCTCGAGGCAGGTCATTTACGCGAGACCGGTCAGCCCCCGGGGTTTCAGCGGGGACGGGGGGCATGTGCCTTCCGGTTCCGGAGTAGTTGAGCCCTTTCCGGTATCGCCCAATCTCCCAAAAGCCCCCATCAGTGCATTTCTCCGAGCCCCAAAAACGCAGAGAGCCACCAAACACCTCCCCGCTCGCAAGACCCGACCGGCCCACGCTGGGCCGGGGCAGGCCCCCGGGCTGGGAATATAGGCACAGCAGACCCCATACCCGGTTCGCATTCATGGTTTCGCTCAAGCGTTTTAAGTTCACCCGTTGAGGATATTCTCATCCGCACTTCTGCGCAGAAAAATCCTGTAACTGGACCATAATGCTGTGGTTGACCAGTCCGGTCGGCCGGACCTTCTTGTCATTGCCAACGTAATAGCACTGGGCTGAGATGATCGGTACCCCGGAACCTTCCTGGATGAACGCAACATACCAGCCATCGGGAACTTTTTCCGTGTCAATGGATTTGGTGGGGAACTGATCTGACGGGTATGCCATAAGCTCGGGATTGGTATTCTGGACAATCCGGATTGCATTTTGCTCATCGGGAAGACCCAGTTTTCCGTACGTATTCCACCACGCTCTCACTTCGGTCCCGTTTGGCCTGAAATAATTCAGGGAACAGAGTCCCGGGGGATAATTCCCGGTCCGGTACCCCTCAAGAAGGAAGAGTGCCTCGTTTCCCACGGTCGAGGTCTGGTTGGACGGCCAGTACGAGCTCAGCGGCGATACCACCGGGGCTGCAGGTTCGTTGGAATCCATCACCTTCATCAGCAGTTCCGCATCATGGAGTGTTATCCAGTCATCAGGTACATTAAGGACCAGAACCTGCGAGTCAGGATGCATGCGCAGATCATTAAGATATTCCATGGGCGAATGGGTCCTGAAGTAGCAGGAATCTCCCGTCAGCAGGTGAACTTCATGGTTCATGGTCAGCTGATCAAATGTGCAGTCATCAGGGGTCTGATTCGTTGTAGTATCTGGTGAAATCGTAGTCTCCGGTACGGTATTCTGCAACCCAAAAAACGTACCGGTACATCCGGCACTCATCAGCACAACAAAGAGTATCCCCATGCAAGGGAGAATTCCGGATAGTATACAGGATTGTGATGGTTTTTTATCGGACATCATATGCCTCGGAACCATCATGGGATGCTCAATGAAAAAGCAATTCTCGCACAACTCTTAACTGGTTCTGATATTCCGGCAATTGCCGGTGGCGGCCCATTCGCACTGCGGTTTTTTAACAAATCAAAAAATCTGGTTTTGAAATGGCAGTATGTCGTACGATTAGGCCGAAAGATAATCATTCAGGCAGCAGTTGACGTTATCAGGAATCACGTACCGGACAATCCTTCCGCTCCGTTGTATCGTAATAATCCTGTCCCTCTCAAGCAGCTTCATATGCCACGTGATGGTGGCACCGGTAAACCCGAGCAATCCGGCAATCTCCTCCCGGCCGGCAGACGGTTGTTTTACAAGAACGCCCAGGATCTGTTTCCGTGTGGCATTCCGCAGGTGTTTGAGAACCATTTGCTGGGTTTCTGTATACGTACCGCTGTTCTCGTAGAACCGCAGGCTCGCTGCATCCTGGCTTAAGGTGATTTTTCCCGTGATGGTGAGCATATTCAGGTGATGTCTCAGTGTACCGAGGTGGATCCTGGTTTCACGGGCAAGACCTTGCAGGTGAATTCCGG
>JBAYMI010000307.1:0-3323 GCA_041663625.1 Methanoregula sp. | reverse complement strand
GGATCTCCACGATCGGCCGGAACATGTCTGTCTTATCCCCGAGGATTGCATGGTCAACGGGTTTGAGGGCGGCAACCATTGCGAGGCGGTGTTCCTCCGGGATGACCGGGCGGGGCTTGTGTTTCACGTTGATGTCACGGGCCACGATCACCCAGAGTTCGTCGCCGAGCTTCCGGGACTCTTGAAGGTAAAAGAGGTGTCCCGGGTGAAGGATGTCAAATGTTCCTGTGGCAACGATACGTCTGCCGGTCACGGGATCACCTCAAGATTGCAGGGTTGCCCGTCGGCAGTGAAACACCGCCAGTCGTTTTTCCGGTAGGGGTACCCGATAATAAGATGGTACCGGCCGGTCCGGGGGAAGAAACTGAGATCAGCATCCGACGGGATGATCACGCCGTTCGGGTGGCTGTGGGCGCTGCCGGCAACGTGAGTGTCGAGGGGCATCATATCGTAGAACAGGGATGCGGAGTCCTCGCGCCCGATCGTCCCGGGCAACAGGTTCAGCTCTTCCATGACACCATCCTGTTCGCGGATGATACCGGCAAACTCATTGGGATGGTTCTCGCGCCCCATCGCAAGGAGAAGCGTGAGGAGATCCTGCCGGATGCCGCGGATTTTCATGGTTCTGTCCTGACCAGCACGTCACGTACTGTACCGATCCTTTTGGACGCGATCGCAAAAAAACTCTCCTTAAAAAAAAATGAGATTATTTCTCGATTGCTGCAATATCCGAGCTCAGATCCTGTGAAAGGTCGGCACCGGTGAAGTCACCGCTTGTTGGAAGACCCATGGCAAATCCCGGTGTGATGTCGTACTCGACCGTTGTGTTGGCCGGTACTGTGAAGTCGAGGATATGACCGCCGGTCATTTTATCATCACTGATGAAATGGAGATGGTACCCAGCCACATTGAGGCCTTTGAAGAAGACCGGGGTGTAGAATCCGACAATGGTTCCTGTGGTGTTGGTGTATGTGTACACCAACTGGTTTTTCGCAGCCTCGGTAAGCGTCGGATAGGGTTTCTGCTGGGCCGGTATTGCACGTACCTTCATGAACGGGAATGTGTCATGCATCCGTACCGCGTACACCATGTTCCCGGTGGGGAGTCGTTTTTCCATAACGGAGGAGAATGTTGAAAGGTTCATCGGAATCTCTGTTACGACCGCTTGATCGCCGGAAAAATATGTCACGGTCGCAAACGGCGTGGTCAGGTTGTCGGCGACCACATAGATATGCCCGTCAGCCTTTGCCTGGTACACAACGCCGTCCAGCACGATCATCTCCCCGTCCAGCGCCTCGAACGTGCCGATCCCGAAGTCACCGTGCTCTTTCAGTTCCCCGACCGGCTGGACGCCATCAAAGACTCCCAGCACCAGGGCATCGATGGTCGAGACCTGGTAGAGCGTATCGCGATCAACAGAAACCGGGGTGGCCTTCACGAAATGGGAGTATACCGATGCACTGCAGAAGATGAGCACGATGGCAAGCATGATGCCCAAAAAAAACTTTTGATCCATACGGACGACCTGAAGAAAAACGGGTTATTTCTTCCCGGTCACTTTGATGACATGGAACCCGAACTGGGTCTTGACCGGTCCGACAACCTTGCCGACCTCTTCCTCGAATGCGATCTTCTCGAACTCGGGAACCATCATGCCTTTCCCGAACCAGCCGAGGTCGCCGCCGTTCTTACCGGAGGGGCATTTGGAGAACCGCTTTGCAACAACGGCGAAATCCTCGCCGTCCGCAATGCGCTTCATCATCGAGGTTGCTTCCTGTTCGCTCTTGACAAGAATATGGGATGCACGTGCCTGTGTAACCATGCAATACAGGTGCCTTTTTCGGGAGATAAAAGGTTGGATCGGTCAGAACTCTCCATCCTGCTCGAAGCTCCGCCCGTACCGGATTGCCAGCTCGGCCTTGTACAATTCCCGGCCAAGGTAGCCGGCATGGTCGAGCAGGGAGAGATCCCCCTGTGAGAGAAGCGTGTAAAGGACATCGTGCCAGCGTGTTCCTTTCACGGCTCTCCCATGGATCACCGCAACGATCTGATTGCCCTCGATGCCGATCCGGAAGTTGCCCTTCGGATCGTACTCAAGATCGTCCGGCATCTCTTTAGCCGTGACCACAGTCTCATATTCGAGCGGGGGTTCGCACCGGCGCCGCTTCTCTTTCAGGACAAGGAGGTCGATCCCGAGATCCTTCGGGTAGGGCCGGTCCCGGGCAAGCGCCATCATCTCTGTTACCCTTCGCATCTCGCGGACAGACCCCCGCGTCTTGTCGGAGTGTTCGCTCGTGAATATGATGGCGGCCCCAAGTTCCATGGCCATGCCGGCCAGGAGTGCGTTTGCACCGATGGAATCTGCATCAATGAGCTCGGCGACATTGCCGGCCCCAAAGAAGAGGGGGTAATGCCCTTTTTTAAAATTTTTCAGCGATGCAACAAGACCGGACCCCACGGGCCTGAGGAGCGGGTCGGCGATGATACACCGGATCCCCGCCCGTCGTGCCAGGCCGATGTTCTGTGCGAGCGTGGCAGTTCCCGGGACGATGACCGCGGCAACACCGGCTTCTGCCACCTCCTTTCCCACGAGCGGGATATTCTCCTCATGGAGGCTGAGGATGAGGTCGGCCCGGGCGAGCGCTGCCCGGATCAAGGCAGGGTCCTGCGTGTCTGCGGCAAGCGGCCGGTCGATCCCGTCAAGCGCCGAGAAGACCCGGTTCACGTCAGCGGGTGTTGCATCGAATCCGAACCCGAGGTCAACGATATCCGCACCTGATGCGAAGTAATGCTCCACCCGCTCGCGGATATCCCTGCACCGGTGGGCATCCATGATCTCCGCGAGCACCTTCATCCGCGACTCCCCGCCGATCTTTGTGGTGCGGATGATGCAGTCACATCCGGCACCCTGTTCCTTAGCCTCTATCCTGGCCATCGCTTCCTGTGTCCGTTGCGATGTGAAGAACTCATCCGCGGGAACGGTGCGGGAGAGGGGGATCGTTCCGATAAGAGGGAGGATCATCGCCAGGTCTGCCGCATGGCGGGGGCCCCGGTATACCGGTATCCCGCTCTCCCGCTCAACCTGTTCAAAGGATGCCGTGCTCATCCCGGGCACGATGACCATATCGTACTCTGCCCGTTTTATGAGTTCCCTGAGCCGGTGCGGTGTCAGGAATGATGCAATCTCTCCGGTCACGACGACATCCGCGTCAAAACCGGCGGCTGCCTTCCGGACCGTTTCTTCGGTGGCGGAACCGGTGGGGAGGAGGATGCGCATAAGTTCCCTTAATACCAGAGAGATAAAAATACTATGATCAGATGCT
>JBAYMI010000306.1:0-3338 GCA_041663625.1 Methanoregula sp. | reverse complement strand
GCTCCCGTACCCAATACCTTGAAATTTCCACGAATTTCATATGTAGTTATTCCGGATTATCATGACAAAGAAAGCATTCATCACCGGCATCACCGGGCAGGACGGTTCCTATCTTGCAGAACTCCTGCTGTCCAAAGGCTATGAAGTCCACGGGCTTGTCCGGCGCTCATCAACCTTCAATACCAGCCGGATCGATTCCATGTATGTCGATCCCCACGAGCCGACCGCACGCATGTTCCTTCACTATGGCGATCTCTCCGATTCGGAACAGATTGCAAATATCATGTACAATATCCGGCCCGACGAAGTTTACCATCTCGGAGCCCAGAGCCATGTCCGGGTCAGCTTCGATACCCCGGAATATACCGGCAATGTGACAGCACTTGGCACGACCCGGCTGCTGGAAGCGATCCGCCGGAGCAACAATGGCGTGAAATTTTACCAGGCCTCATCGAGCGAGATGTTCGGTGCAGCCCACCCGCCCCAGGGCGAGGACACGGCCTTCCATCCCCGCAGCCCGTATGCCTGCGCAAAGATCTACGCGTACTGGATGACCCGGAATTACCGCGAAGGCTACAGCATGTTCGCCTCCAACGGGATCCTCTTCAACCATGAATCCCCAAGGAGAGGCGAGACCTTCGTGACCCGGAAGATCACCCGGTCCATTGCCCGCATCCTTGCCGGAAAAGAGAAGTACCTCTACCTCGGGAACCTGGATGCAAAACGCGACTGGGGATTTGCCCCGGAGTACGTGGAGTGCATGTGGCGGATCCTCCAGCAGGATACGCCCGGGGATTTTGTCATCGGCACCGGAGAGACCCATTCCGTCCGCGAGTTCCTGCACGAATCCTTTGCCTATGCCGGGCTCGATGTTGAAGAGCACGTGCGGATTGATCCGAAATACTTCCGGCCAACTGAAGTCGAAGTGCTCATTGCCGATGCAGGAAAATCCGAAAAGGTCCTGGGCTGGAAACCCTCCATTAAGTTCGGGGACCTGGTGAAGATCATGGTGGATGCGGACATGAAAGCCTCCGGACTCAAACCTGTCGGCAAGGGAGAGGAGATCATCAGGGCAAAATTCCCGCACCGCTGGTGGAAGAACGATTGAGGCGAGGTCGCTATGACATTCTGGTCGGATAAGAAAATTCTCATCACGGGCGGGGCGGGATTCTTTGGATCCCAGGTCGTCAGCCAGCTCATCGATAAGGGCGTAAAAAAAGAGAATATCCTGATCCCCCGGAGCCGGGAGATCGACCTGAGGAAATGGGAGAACTGTGTCACGGTTGTCAAGGATTCCGATATCGTAATCCACCTTGCCGCAAAAGTCGGGGGAATCGGGTTCAACCAGGCCTACCCGGCCCAGCTCTTTTACGACAACGCGATCATGGGCATCCAGATGGTCGAGGCTGCACGGCAGGAGAATGTAGAGAAGTGCGTGATTGTCGGTACGATCTGCGCATACCCGAAATTCACGCCGGTCCCGTTCCGGGAAGAAGAACTCTGGAACGGGTACCCGGAAGAAACCAATGCTCCCTATGGTCTTGCAAAGAAGATGATGCTCGTCCAGTCGCAGGCATACCGGCAGGAGTACGGGTTTGATTCCATCTATCTCCTGCCGGTCAACCTGTACGGGCCCGGGGATAATTTCGATCCGGCCAGCTCGCACGTGATTCCTGCGCTCATCAAAAAATTCACCGATGCAAAACGTAACAGCGATCCATCGGTCGAAGTGTGGGGAACCGGCGCAGCGTCACGGGAATTCCTCTATGTCGATGACGCCGCACGCGGACTTGTCCTGGCAGCCGAGCGGTATAACAAATCCGAGCCGGTGAATCTCGGATCCGGCATGGAGATCACGATTCGGGATCTTGTGTCCCTCATCCAGGAACTGACCGGATACACGGGCACGGTCCGCTGGGACACGACCAGGCCGGACGGCCAGCCCAAACGGTGCCTTGACGTGAGCCGGGCAAAGCGTGAGTTCGGGTTCGAAGCGCAGATGCCGTTCCGTGAGGGGCTGAAGCGGACGATTGCATGGTACGAGGCACACCCACGGGAAGCAGGTGCACTGCACCGGACCGGGGATCATTGCTGACTGCATAAAGAAATTATTGCATCCGGGATGACAGGGACATCGACAGGGTGCAGAACGGGAACCTGGCGGAAAAACCTTCACCTGCTATCTGTCGGGCGCGACGTGCCAGAAGAGGCGCGTAAAGATCCTGTTTCTTCTCCTGTATGCAATAAAACCGGATGAGGGGTATGAAGAATCAGCCGTTTGCCATATTTTTTATGGGTAAAAAAGCAATACTACGTATCTCCCTCCCCAAATAATTCTGGCCTGTGAGGATGTGAACCACGGGATCATTCACCGGCAGTCCCCCTCATGAAGGATAACAGACCCGCGAGATCATCAGCAGGATACCATGACGGAATCTATGGATTTGAACAACTCATTACCGACAACCGATCCTCCGGCCCACAGAGTCCCCACCCTTGTTATCCGCCCGCCACGGAAATGGATTCCGGTGGATCTTAAGGAACTCTGGGCATACCGGGAACTGATAGTCTCATTCTCCCTGCGGGATATAAAACTCCGGTACAAACAGACCGGCCTCGGGATTGCCTGGGCTGCCCTCCAGCCGCTGTTGACCATGCTCATCTTCACGGTCATTTTCGGCGGGCTCGCAAAGATCCCCTCCGATGGCGTCCCCTACCCGCTTTTTGTCCTTGCGGCACTGTTGCCCTGGACGCTCTTCAGCGAAGGCCTCACGCGATCCACAACGAGCATGATCACCAATGCCAACATCATGACCAAGGTGTACTTCCCGCGCCTGATCATGCCGCTCTCAAGCATCATCTCACCGCTTGTGGACTTTGTGATCTCATTTTTCATTCTGATGGCCATGATGTTCTATTACGGGTTCATGCCAACGATAAATATCGTATTCCTGCCGGTGTTTCTCCTGCTTGCCCTTGCCACATCGCTGGGCGTTGGTCTCTGGCTCTCGGCGCTGAACGTCAAGTACCGGGATTTCCAGTACACGGTGCCGTTCCTTATCCAGATCTGGATGTTTGCATCCCCGGTGGTATACTCATCCAGTCTTGTGCCTGAAGCATTGCGCCCGATCTTTGGACTCAATCCCATGACCGGTGTAATCGAAGGGTTCCGCTGGGCACTGCTGGGAACCGGGGCACCCAGCACCATGGTGCTCGTCTCGGTTGGCATGGTCATTGTACTGCTGGTCTCCGGCATGTTTTACTTCAGGAGAATGGAGCAGTATTACGCAGATATCGTCTGAAGTGAGGAGCAATTGTCCATGAAAATATCCATTGTC
>JBAYMI010000305.1:0-3342 GCA_041663625.1 Methanoregula sp. | reverse complement strand
TTCCTCCGTATCGAGACCGACCGGGTTGCCGGTTATCTCGAAAAAACACGCGATACCTACACGTTCCGGATCGCGTACTGCATCGGGCTCTTCCGCGAGGCGCTGATCCGGGGATCGGCAAAGTCCGGCGTGAAGATCGATCTCATCCTCCCCACCCGGGACATGATCAACAAAGTCGTGGAGGAAGGCGACTGTGTCTTTGAGGAGGGCAGCCTCTCGATGGACGAGTACCTGGGCGAGTTCACGAACGAGCTGATCCGGTTCCGGAACGCACACTACGGCCCGCGAACCTGACCGGCCCGGCGGGAGGGGTGGGGGGTGGGGGGCGGGGGGTCGCACCACTTTTTAAGGAAAACCGGCCGACCCCCCACTCCTCCTGCCATGCATGGCGGGGTACCCACGCCCCCCTCCAGACCGGCGTCCGTCGTGAACAAACCGGGTTTTGTCGCATGTACAGGTGATTGACGCATGTACATGCGATAATCGCATGGTTATGTTACCCGGGTTTTTGGGGCAGGAGCCCTAATGCCCGGGTCCACCGCATTATCCACATCTTTTTTACCGCTGGTGACAACAACAGTGTGATGACAATCAAAGTCCTCGCCTTTGCCGGGAGTCCGCGCCGGCACGGGAACTCTGAGACGCTGCTCGACTGGGTGCTCGCATCGATGGCCGGGGATACGGATGTTGCAATCGAGAAAGTCCCGCTCACCGAGGCAAATATCACTATCTGCCGGGGCTGCAATGCCTGCGAGAAACTCAACAAGTGTATCCAGCGCGACGGGATGGATATCTACCATGACAAGATCATCGACGCGGACATCATCCTTCTCTCCTCCCCGATCTACTGCATGGGCATCGCGGCCCCGGCCAAGGCGCTGATCGACCGCATGCAGGTCTTCCGGTCGCGGAAGTATGTCCTGAAACTGCCGGTCATTCCTCCTGAGCGGAGGGGAAAACGCCTCGGGGTCTTCCTTGCCAGTGCCGGGCAGGACTGGCCGCATGTCTTCGATGCTGCCATCCCGTCGGTCAAGTGCTTCTACCACGTGATCGACATCAAGGACGCGGATATCAGCTACCTGATGATCAATCATGTCGACGAGAAAGGTGCGATTGAGATACACCCGACCGCAAAGGCTGATGCCACAGCGCTCGGGAAGAACCTGCTTGCAGAACTGAAACGAAGACTTGCAGCCTGAGGTATGATGACGGTAACGGTACTTGGAATATCGGGAAGCCCGCACCGGCACGGGAACACCGAGACCCTGCTCGACAGTTTCCTTGACGGGGCTCGCTCGGCCGGGGCAACAGTTGAGAAGGTCGTCTTGAAGGATCTCGACTACTCGGCCTGCCGGGGGTGTAATGCCTGCCACAAGGATGGCGAATGTATCGTTAAGGACGATGCCCTCCCGCTCTTTGAGAAGATGATGGCTGCCGATTGCGTTGCCGTGGCCTCCCCGATCTACAGCATGGGGATCACCGCCCAGCTCAAGGGGTTCATTGACCGGGGGCAGTTCCTCTGGGCCCGGCGGTTCGTGACAAAGACGCTGGAGTTTTCGCCGGAACACCTTGCCCGGCACAAGGGGATCTTCATCTCCACTGCCGGCCAGAACCGGGACAATGTCTTTGACGGGGCATACCCGTCGCTCACCGCCCTCTTCCACGATGCCGGTTTCGAATACTATGACAACATCGTTGCCAACAATATGGACGAGCACAAAGGGATCAAAAATCACCCGGCGGCTCTCGCCGATGCGTTCGCCAAAGGGCAGAAGATCGTTGCTGTGATAGAGAAGCTCAACGGGCAATAATGCCGTTATAAAAAAGATTAGAGAAGGTAATACGAGGCCACGAGCGTTCCGAACGCTGCGACAATGAGGACGATGAATACCAGGGCGTTCCACGCAAGCACCTTCCGCCCGTCAAGGACGCTGATCGGCAGGAGGTTGAACGCGGCGAGCATGGCATTGATCTGGATACCGGCAAGGCCGACCATGGCAATGAGGTTGCCGGCCTTCAGCGCCGTCATTCCGCCAACAATGAAGAACAGCGCGGCAAAGAGACCGCAGAGAACAAGGTTGATGACCGGGCCTGCCGCCGATATGAGACCATCCTCCTTGCGGGTGAGGCTCCGCCCGTCTTTTGAGTAGATGACCGTTGCACCCGGGGCGGCAAAGACAAAGCCGACCAGCGCGGCCATGACGATGGCGATGAGGAGCATGGAGTTGTCCTTGACAAACTCCGCCCAGTACCCGAAGCGGATGGCCATGAACTTGTGGGCCATCTCGTGGAGGATGAAACCGATACCGACCGTGAGAAGGGCGATCGCGAAATAGATCAGGCCGCTTATCGGGCTGACCGGACTGACCGGCCCGAGAATACCGTACGGCGTGAGATTGATGATGGTGAACGCGAGTGCGATTGCCATCCAGGCAACAAAGAGATCCGCTTCCTCGCGACGGGAAATTCGTTCGAACATACAAGACTCCAGATCAGATGGATTTTCTGCTGTTAATTGCTTTGGCGTTCTGGCTCGTAAGCATTACGTTTATGCAAAAGCGGGGAAATGTACATGATATGTCCCTCGAACAGGTGCGGGCCGAGATCTCGATGGTGGATGCCGCCATCATCCGCCTCATTGCAAAACGGCAGGAACTGGCAAAGCAGGTGGCAGAGATCAAGATACGGGAGGGGATGCCCATCCATGACGGGAAACGAACTGCGGTGGTTCTCGAATCCGTCTCCCGCCAGGCCGTCGATAGTACGATCGATCCCGTTGCCGTCCGGAAAATTTTCGGGATCCTCATTGCCATGAGCGAGGAGCGCCAGAAGGAATGCTCCGGCGGTGGCAACCTCCCGTAACTCCGGCGATCTCCCGGACTCTTTTTCCACCGGCCCGGTATCGCCGGGGCCTCTTAATAAATCCCGCCGCTGCCGATGACGGCATCGTCCTTTCCGCTCCAGGTGAGGTTCGCGTGGGCGCTCCCGATGACGTAATCGAGAGGTTCACCCAGGCTCTCAAAAGAATGTTTCTTGTTTGCATCCTCTACCTGGAGGCTGAGGATCACGGGCGGCTTGTTCATCCCGTAGTCCGCTCCATCGTAGGTCCAGTACACGCTGGTATTGGGGAGCTGGATGCATTTGTCGATAACGAATTCGCTGGCTTGTTTCTGCGCCAGCAGCGTATCCGTCCTGACGGTGAAGAAATAGCCGTAGTTCGCGGACCAGTGGCAGTTGGCATATTCGATATTGATATCCTTTTTGGGGTACGCGGAATAATCCGGCCGCAGGGCAACAACCACGGGGACACCCGGGCTTCCCGGGACCCGGGCTGCATCGAAC
>JBAYMI010000304.1:0-3375 GCA_041663625.1 Methanoregula sp. | reverse complement strand
TGACAGCACGCTCCAGAGATAGGGAGGCCGGTAGGCGCCGCGTTTCCAGTAATATTCCAGTTCCGTGTTCCGCTGGACCGTGCAGGGATTCATGGAGATCATATCGGCAAAAGGCTGGATGTCCGCGATGGTTGTCTCCATATCCTTCAATGCTTCCTGCTCTGTCAGGAAGAGCGGTTTGAACAGGAGGTATGCCTTTACACCGGCGCCGGACGCATGGGCCGTATCCGCTGCACGCTTAAAATCCGCGAAACTGAAACCTTTGTTGATGCATTTTTCCCGGATCGCATCGCTGCTGGTCTCAAGCCCGATGGCACAATACAGGGGGATCTTCCAGCTGCCGTCATCGATCCCCTCGATGAATTTCCGGAACACCTCTTCCTGCACGAACTCCGGCCGGGTCTCGGCAATCAGGAGTTTGCCGCGGAACGCTGATGCAATATCCTGGAGAAATGCCGGGGGAACTTCAGCCGGATCAAAAAAACTCCCGGACGTGAAGATCTTAACCATGCGGTATTCACCGGGGGGATTATCCCGGAGAACCATGGCCAGCTGCGCCCGAAGATGGGACAGGAGTTCATCGCAGCTCTGCTTGCTATAGCGCTCGTGCCGGTAACTGCACATCCGGCACTTTGACCAGCTGCACCCGCCGCTCTTGAAAATCACGGTCAGGCAATCGAGCAGATCCGTGCCATACCGCTCTTTCCCCCGCCAGCATGCGAGCGGTTTTTCTGTCACATCAGAGATCATTAACATCTTATTAATTGATCTGATATAGATGAAAAAGGAGAGGGGCAGGCTGAAGCCATAACCCGGGGTGTAACGAGCTGTGGCCGGGTTGGTTCACCGGATTTTTTCCACACCTGCCAGGAAATAATTGCCAGAATAAATAATCCGGCCAACCGCCTGCCGGAAATAATATTACACTTCATTCACGTACACAACCGAAAATTTCTCTTTTAAGATCATCGCGAAACAATGGTTAATCGAGCGCCAGGAAGATCTCGCAAGGAGGGGAGAAATATTCCAGAAAATTAATCCGGCCGGTTATGAAAATTATAATCCGGCAATTGAAAATTTTTCTTTAAGCATGCATTATAATTTCCTGCAATGATCCTGTTTCGGTCATTTCATCTCCTGTTGATGATCAGCATCCTTCATGGCGAATCGCACCGCTACTGTCGAGCGGGGAATTCTCACTCCCCCATACCCGTCTCCTCAGAGTCCTTCATCCCCATATGCTCCACTCCCACCACCAAATCCGGACCTCATGCGGGCTCCATTTACCGTTTCCGGGGGGCGTCCGGATCAATTACCGGTAAAAACTAGTACGCTTTTACTCAGATTTTCCAGAATTAATTTTTCCAAGCGATTTACGTTAAACGGACGGTTTTGCGTGGCGCTGTAAAACGTTATTGTACGCTATTGGAAGGCGAAAGTGAACGGCCCCTGATAGGTGGGACGGTCAGAATGAAAGGAACCCCCGTTTTGGCCTTCAGATTTTCCTGACGAAACATGATATTCATACGGGATCCCGGGGATACCCGGGGGGTCCTGATCCTGCTTACCGGCATACGTTTCCCCACTATTCATTCTCCGACGGTAACTTACGGCCACGAACATTTTTTGATCCCATCGGGAGGACATAATTCGCAAAAATGAGGGTGAGTTTCGCTCATTTCAGTCATTTTCACGTCGGAGACAAGAGGTCGTATTTAGCGGGGTTTGTATGGTCGATCGCGTCCCGGATCAACCATTGGCAGCGAAAAGTAAAAAGAACCCCTGTTTTGGGGGTCAGGTTCACGTCGGAGAGCATATATTCACGTCAGAGAAAATGCCACCCTGGCGTCCTGATACCGTTGCTAAAGGAATGTTATAACCTGGATGGGAGACCTGTACCCCCGATCCTGCTTATCCGGCCCCAATGCAGCCCCTGATCGCCACTTTCGGGAGCGATCAGACCGGCCTGTTTCGGGACTTTTCCGGAGAAGTGTCACAGAAAAACCCTGTGCAATGCTCTTTTGAAGAACGGGAAGATATACGCAGAGAAAAACCGGCCTGTTTAGAACCTGTTTCCTTTGAGGAAAGGTGGCTGCCACGGGGTTTGGGACGCGGACGAATGGAGATGAAGAAAACCGGGTCTGGAAGAGACCCCGTCCGGACAGGATACCACGACGGTCCTTTTACCTGTCACAGTAAGGATCCATTAAAAAATCCTGGATGCGATCAATCCGCAAAAATAAAATAAAATAAAAAAATTTTACGAAATTTTTTGTTGGTTTTTTCCGGCATTTGTTGGAAAATTTTTCGCGGTTGCAAAAAAATTAAAAAATTTCTGCATGAACACCTCATTCTGATCGCCACAGGATCCTGCCATTATTTTTCCGGGCAACCGGCTTGTCGTTCATGCCCCTGATCTGAATGGAATGGGGAACTTCAATTCCCCTACTGAAGCCCGATCATGTAGCCATAGTGAGAATATACTTCCTTTACGAGTTCCATGGACTTTGGGTTCCCCCAGTCATGCATCCATTCCGAGACAAGGGACTCGACCGTGATGGGGATGACTCCGGCCTGCAGCATCCGCTTGATGCCATACTTGTGGGCATCGGGAGTTGAATCGCCTGCTGCGTCAATCAGCCCATACACTTCGTAACCGTCCCTGAGCGCGTGCAGGGCAGTATAGCAGAAGCACATGCTCGTCCATAATCCTGAAACAACGATCTTCTTCCGGCCGGTTTTTTTGAATGCGGCATAGGTCTTCTCATCTTCGAATGCATCGAAGCTGGGAATCACGCGGGCAAATACTTCCTGGCCGGGAAAAATTTTTGTCACGTCCGCAATGAAATTACCATTGTGCTGCGGGTTGATGGCCGAAAGCACGACCGGGACGTTCAGGATCTGTGCGGCCTTTGCAGAACAATACGCTGCGTTCCGGATGATCGTCTTGTCGCTGGACCCGACACCGGCAAACATGGTGGGCTGGTAGTCCACCAGGACCAGCGCACTGTTCTTGTCAGTGAGCAGTTCCAGTTTTCTGTCGTTTGGGTTTGACATCGTATTTCCTCCTGGGTATACACGGCATATTCATTTATTGAACTCATATCGGTATCGATAGTGCTAAGCTGGCCGACGGCAGGAGGGGGGCTCTGCTCCGGGACGCCGTGCTCGTGATCCAGCTCAGGTCACGGCCCGAAAGTACCGGAACCGACACGGCCCGACGCATCTATCCTGACTCTTTGTGTATCATTCCGGTTTATGAACGCTGTTACTGTCGATGTGTTTCCGATAAAATGATCTGGGCGGCCATCTCACCGATATAGGTTACCGGCGCCATGGTGTGCCCGCGATTCACCTGCGGCATGACAGACGCGT
>JBAYMI010000303.1:0-3396 GCA_041663625.1 Methanoregula sp. | reverse complement strand
GGTGCTCGTAAACCTCACCACCATGGAAAAGACCGTCCTCTACGATGGACCGGGTTCCCGCTCCATGCCCGCGATCGACGGGGATAATGTTGTCTGGGCCGACGGCCGCAACGGGCCGTACCAGGTGTTTCTCTATAACCTGAAATCGGGGGTTTCAAAACCGGTAAGCCCCTCCGGATCGTTCCAGATGTATCCCGATATATCCAGCAATCTGATTGTCTGGGAGGACTACCGGAATTCATCGGCAGGTTCTTTTAATTACCAGCGGGGAAGCGGCGATATCCGGCTCTACGATATTGCCACGAATACGACAAAAATTGTGGCAGAGGGACAGTATTCCCCGGAATTCCCCAGGATTTCCGGAAGGTTTGTTATCTGGTCCGGCGGAAACGATGATGCACACGATATCTTCCTGTACCGTTATCCGGAAAACCGTGCACAGGATCTTTTGGGGCGGCAGGAGGGAACCGCCTATTCTGCCGCACCGACAACAGTTCCCACACCGGGTACGCGGGTCCGCTATTACAGTACCATTTCAAACGGTGAAATGGAATGGTACTCGCTCGAGCCGTCGCAAACGGCCCGGCAGGTATCGTTCGAGTTGCGGTGGAACAATCCCCGGTCCTCCCTTTCCCTGACGCTTGTGAGCCCGGGGGGGTCGACCTGGCATTTTACCGATACCGACGATACCCGGGAAGATCAAGCGGTCCGTATGACGATTTCTTCCGATCGGTCCGGGGGATATTTCGAACCGGGGAAATGGACTGTGGCAGTAACCGGGGACTCAGTTGACGGTACTGTCCCGTACGACCTGTGCTGGTACTGACGGGAACGGGCAGAAAAACGCAAGCAGAAGGCTTGTCCTCTGGTCGCCCTGCAATCCGGACGACGGCAAAATAAAAAAAACGGTACGCCACGACAAACTGCTCTTCAGAAAAACCTTATCACCGCACCGCTCTTTCTGAAATGTTTTTTTAACAGGGTTCACCAGACATACGAATTCCTGCTGTTTCCTTTCCGCATTCACCGGGTGCGGGGGATTCTGCGAATCCTCTCCGATGTGCTTCCGATTCATGTACATCTGCCTGTTGTCAGTGTTGCCTGTCAATAATTTCCCGGACATTTTTGTCGAGAGCGTCTATGAGGGCTGTGTCCCCTTCGCCAAGCGACCACATCCCGGCATCGGTACCGTTCCGGTAGGTAAAGATCAGGTTGCTCTCCGAACAGGTTTCATCGGTACTGTTTTTTACTTTTTTCTGCAGCAGAACGGTAAATTCATCGGTAGAGACATTCATGCATTCGGCCGTGATGTTGTTATAGCAGTACCGGCCGGTTACTGTACCGGCGGTCGTGAAGGTAACATACCGGTATTCCCGTTTTTCTACCTGGAATTCATCGTAAGGAACAGCGCATTTCAGCTGGCCTTTGATCGACCGGAAGATCGTGGTCATATTGTTCAGGAGCGGGGCATATCCTGCCTGATCCCGGGAGATCCAGGACTGCCTGCCGGTGCCGGGATCATACACTTCGAGGCAGGGTTTTTGGGGACTGCACCCGTTCGTTACCGGGCTACTATTCTCCTGCCGATCCGGCAAATTCGTTACCTCCGGGGAAGGCATGGGGCGGGAGGTGGTGTGATAATACAGTTCCAGACACTGAATGTCATAATACCGTCCGCGATATTCAAAAAGCGGCGGCTGGGGAAAACATTCAAACATCGTCTTTTTATCCCTGCATACCCGATGGACAAAATCATAATAGTGGCTGATATTTGCTTCAAAATCAGTAATTCCCCGGTACCCGTTTACCCAGCTTCCCGATGAATCGTACGCCTGCTGAAGCGTGGACCCAAGACCCGGAAAGGCATCCAGTTCGGCATCGGTAACCGGGA
This sequence comes from Methanoregula sp., assembly GCA_041663625.1. GTDB lineage: Archaea > Halobacteriota > Methanomicrobia > Methanomicrobiales > Methanospirillaceae > Methanoregula. The sequence goes on along the minus strand of JBAYMI010000303.1, from coordinate 1,505 downwards.
TGAGTGTCCTGTTATGGACAAGGCTTATGTTTGCTTCCTGTACTTCACATTGTGCCAACAATTCCTGTTGAGGATTTTGCTGTTGAGGTCCCGAAAGCAGGAACATGCCGGAGAAAAGTATACCCCCGGTAACTCCCAGAATGACAATGAAACTGATAATTACGATCAGTTTTACTTTTTTTCGTATGAATTTCATGAGATCAAGTCCCTCTTGGCGGGAACAGATGCCGGTACATTGATTGCAAACGCACTGGCGTTCAGCACAATACGTACGGGTTCATTTCATCCTTTGATTTTACAAATGCATTTCGTATGTTTTTTATAATATATACTATTTCTAGCCGTTTCCTTTACACATATGCGGCAGAACTCCTAGAAAACCAAAAGCCCGATCCCAAACGACACGATATTCATGACAAGCGAACAGGCAGCCGCCCGCTTTGCATCAAGCCCGAGCAGCTGGTTAAGCACGCCTGCCTCCACAAGCACGACCAGCAGTTCGCCGATCAGTGGATAGTATGCCGCGTCCACGAACGGCGGCCACACGAACCAGAGGTACGGGAGTGTCAGCGCCGTGCAGAGTGCCCCGATACCAACAATCCTCCGGACCGGGATACCAGTATCGCGGAATACCAACCGGATAAGTGCGACAAGCACCGGGACTTCGGTAGTAATCGTTATCGCAAGTGCCAGCAGGAACTCTGTTTCGTACAGCATGTTAACCGATCGCCCCGGAATGTGGCGGGATCCTTGCGTAAAAGAGTTCTCCCGTAAAAAACCGGTGATGCCTGGGGATCATACGCTGCATCCCCTTCCAAGGAACCAGCCAAACAAGCAGGAGATCGAAGTAATGAAATCGGGATGCCCGGGAGGATCGGCCGGTGTCTGGTTACCTTCCGGAAGGGAAAATCTCAAAGAACAAACTTCGGATACCACGTTACCCCGGTCGTCAAGAATCAATGAGGAACTATTCAGTGTTTCCAGGTACTGGGCGCAGTTGAATTGTTGATCGATCGCATGCTGGCATTCAGTATATGCGGGGGTCGATACAATCCCATGAGTCTGGTTCAAGTAAATCTGGTCGCTTACATTATACTTTTTCTCATCGGCACGGTCAAACGTAATGAGATACTGATCGCACCGCTCTTTTTCCTGTTCCCGTTCCCGCGTACATGAATATGACCGGGAATTCATTCTGACATATTTTTTCCCGGACGCATCGTTAATCGCAGAGATATTCTCTCCCGCTGCAAAACACTCCGGGAACGGGGTATCCGCGTACCGGGGGATGACAAAATTTCCTGAACTGGTTTCCCCTTCAAGGGAACAATAATCGATTCTCATATCGCTTGTCGAGGGATGCAGTTCGAAGATACGGCACCCGTACCCCGGGCAGGTCGCGAAGAATGAGAATACAAGATCCTGCGTATACGTACCGGGAATCCTGTTGTCGCCAAGTGCGGTACAACCAATGTTCTCGCACCGGTACCCGTAACAATTTATTG
>JBAYMI010000302.1:0-3415 GCA_041663625.1 Methanoregula sp. | reverse complement strand
TGCAGCAGGTACGGGAAATATTCCGGGGATAACTGCCAAAAAAAACGAAGTATACGACGGATTATTATATTCCACAGCGCAATGGCCCGTGTATGAACGCCACAGATATCGCACTTCTTGTTGTGTGCATTGCAGTGATCGCTGCTGCAGGATGCACATCGCTCTCCGGCGGAAGCTCCACCCAGGGCACTTCGTCACAGAATGCACGGGTTGCATCCTTTGACAACGGGTATGGAATTGCTGAAGAAAAGGTGTCGTGGTCCGGGAGTACAGCGTCCTCTGTGGCCCCGGTTCCCGCCCCCACATCTTCCGGTGCAGGAAGCACGGGGATCGAGACCAGGATCATCAAGACCGCAAGTATCAGTCTTGAGGTCGGCGATGTTACCGGCGCGGTTGAATCCCTGAAGAGTCTCGCAGCAGCGAATGGAGGATTCCTCTCTTCGACAAACGTACGCGAGGGCTACAACAACCGGTTGACCGGAACCGTCACTCTGCGGGTTCCGCAGGCATCGTTTGACACCGTTATCGCAGGCACCAAGGCGCTTGGCACGGTCAGGTCTATCTCGACCAGCGGGGAGGACGTAACGGAAGAATACGTTGATCTCCAGGCACAGAAGACATCGTACACCAACCAGCTCGCACAGTACAACACGATCATGAAGCAGAGCACCAGGGTGGAGGATATCATCGCCGTGCAGGAACAGATCGACCGGGTGCAGACCCAGCTGGACCGGCTCAACGGCAGGCTGACCTACCTGGACAACCGCATCGACATCTCAACGATTACCGTGAGTCTCGAGGAGCCGGAACCGGTGGGCGGCCAGACCGGCCATGACTTCATTGCAACGATCAATGCGGGAATTGCCGGCTTCCTTGGCATGATTGATGCGCTCATCATCCTTGCATTCACTCTCCTCCCGCTCATCGTCATCGGGGGAGCCGGGTACTGGGGATACCGGCGGTACAAAAGCAAAAAAGGCGCTACACCTGAACAGGTGAAGCCTTAAGATAAAAAATATCTTTTTTATTTCTTCTGCTGTTCCAGCAGGGCGCGGATCTTCTTGAGCTCGTCAAGGATGAGCATGCTGGTGCCTGTTGATGCAAACGGGACCTCTGCACGCGGGGACGTGGGCGCTCCCGTTCCCGTACCGTCGCTCCTTCCGCTGCATGCACGCACGGAGGCACGCAGGATCTCCCTCAGTTCCTCAGCCTGCTCGATAGCCTCGATCCGGATCTCGGGCACGGACTGACCGGAATACCCGGCGGTCTGGATGGAGATGGTGGAGATCCTGAGCCAGCGCATAACCGGCCCCTGCTTGAGGTCGAGATTGGTGATCCGGTTATAGGGCACGATGCCGGTGGTGCGGAACCAGACGCCACGGCGCCAGCGCAGCTCGTCGTCATGGAGTTCATAGCCCATGGTATCGTAATAGAGCCGTGTCCAGACCACAAAGAGAATCACGATAACGGCAAACCCGCCCAGGATTGCTGTCATAAGGAGCAGGTTCATCTCGGCAGCGAACAGAACCGGGAGGGCAGTGCAGGCAAAGATGAACGCAATAACGAGGAGGAAATCAATAATGAACCACGGGATGAATGCCGTGGATGGCCGAAAAGGCACATTGCGGGGAAAATGATCCGGACCAGACATGATAATACCGGATTAGTATCAGCCGGGGGTACAAAAAAAGGTTCGGGAAAAAAGAGAGGTTACGTTGTTTTGGTTGTCGCGGTAGTTTTTACCGTAGTTTTTGTTGCCGTGGCGGCCTTTGTCGTGACCGCTGTGGCATTGGCAGCCGCTTTCACCGTTGTGACAGATGCATTCACGGCAGATGATTCGGTTGTCTGGGAGGTTACGTTTCCTGTTGCTCCCGAACCGGTGGACGACGATTCCGGTTCTGTCGTTCCGCCAACATCGGCCGATATGCTGACCTTCCCATACGAGGCGCTGGTTGAGTCACTCTCCAGGAGCGCTCCGTCCTTGTAGATCGAGACCGTGAGTGCATGCTTGGTGGAACTGTCCTGCTTTGCAAGCTCAGCAGTTATCTTGCCCGTTGCGTTCACAACTTCGTAAAGCCGTGAACCGGAATCCGTTATCTCCTGGGGATCGGAGGCCATCCCGTAACTGCCCCCGTAACTTCCTACGTAGTCAGTCACTACCCAGACGCCCGAGACCGGCACCGCAGGCGGGGTAGTTTCCTTGACGGTAATGGAGGCGACACCGGTGTTGCTCAGGGTAGCGGTGGTACCGCTGCCCCCGCCAAGGATCGATCCCCCGGATGATGAGAGCATCGGGTACACGACAACTGCACCAACAGCGATCACGGCAATGACAACGATAACTGCCACTACCGCCATAATCGCTTTTTTACCGGGCATGAGACTGCGCCGGGGTTTACGCTCGGGTGCAGGCGGCGCCGGGGGTTTTGCAGCCGCGGGCTTCTTTCCACCCGATGAGAAGATCCGTGAAAAGAATCCCTTCTTCACCGGTTTCTGCACGGGCTGTGCCGCTGCCGCGGGACGGGAAACGGGTATACGTCCAGCCTCTCCCTCATCGTACCTGGCAGGAGCCGGCTCAGGGGCTGCCTGGACCGGTGGGGCGCGGGGGGATACCGGAGGAATCCGGACAGACGGGGGTGCCTCGTACGCGGGCTCCGCTGCCGGCGGAGGGGAATACTGCGGGCCGGGGGCAGGCTGGGACTGCTGCGCCCCCGGGGGTGCCACGATGGGGGTCCCGCAGCGGTTGCAGAATACGGAGCCTGCCGCCACCCGGTTCCCGCACCGCGAACAGAATACGCTATCGCCGGCGGGGGGAACTTCAGGCTGGCGGGCAACGGGGGGCGGAACCGGGGCTGGTGAAACAGGAGACCTTGCGGAAGGGCCGGTCTCGACAACCCGCTTGACGGGGACCCTGCGGGGAGCAGTCGCCTGGGTACGCAGGGATGCGAGAATATCCAGTAAAATGCGCACCCATTCATCCCGCACGCGGGCGCGGCTGCCACCGATCTCGCGGGAGAACGTGAGAACCATCTGGCGGGATTCTCCCGAGCTGCCCGTAACCGCGATGGTCAGGACCGGGTCACGGATTGCGTTCTCGCCCGATTCAACATATTGTATCGTAGAAAACGGAACATCCCTTGTGGGGATAATATTTTTCGCCCTGTCAACAAGGATGATACGCCTGTCGGTGAGGATACCTTCAAACGGGATCGACTTGACGAGGATCCCCGGCGTCCTTAAAAGAACCTGTTCGCCACTGTTGAGATCTGGATCACCCATGATACCACGCTCTTATGCCTGTTCGGTAGTGGTTGATCCTTGCATGGGAAAAATGTATTTATCTCCGGGCTGCAGCGAGCCCTGCGATACGGTCCCGGGTTTACCGGATAAAGTAAAGGGACTCCTGCAATGCCCC
>JBAYMI010000301.1:0-3438 GCA_041663625.1 Methanoregula sp. | reverse complement strand
TGCCGGTACGTTCCAGGTAATTTTTGCCAATATCGAGGAGGACTTCCTCATCATCCACGTAGAGAACTGAGATCATATTTTTCTGGCCTGAAATACAGTAACACCTTTGGCTATCAGAATGCTTTTTTCCTTCACGTTGATATAAGACTCGGTTTTATCCTGGTCAGGTGCACTTGAAGATCCGGTCTCGTTTTTCTGGTGAAGAACGGGTGAAAAAGAACAATGCACCCGGGAAAACCGGGAACCGGCCAGCCGATTGCAGACCCGGAAAAAAGAGGCAGGAAAATTGACCGGGTTATACCAGCATGAAGGTGAAGAAGTAGAATACGATCATCGGGATGAACAGCACCAGGTACAGGGCGCGGTTCCATCTCCAGATGGCGCCGCCATCCATGGTTGAGATAGGTATCAGGCTGTAGACTGCGGTGATGAGATTGATCACAAACCCGACACCACCGGCAACTGCCCAGATGCCCCCGAGCTGCACCATGCCAAGGAAAATTACCATCAGGATGATGCTCATAACCGGCCCGGCCACCATCTCTATACCGATCTCGCGGGTATCCTCCAGTTCAGATTTTGCATCGCGGTTCACGAGATTACGGTAGGGCTGGGCGAAGGCATTGCCGTAGAGCCAGGCAGTCAGGAACATGATGACCGTCCCAAGACCCCAGAACCGGATATCGGCATCACACCCGTGTCGTGTAGCAAAATACCTGTGGGCAAAATCGTGGAGCACAACGGAAACTGCACCGACTATCATGTAGATGAGCACGATCTGGAGAGTCAGCTCGGCACGGTCCGCAAGAATATAGGCGACTGCCACCATGAGAACCGCTGCTTCAACAATGAGCATCTCGCTTGCGGACAAGCCGAAGAAATGCTGCTCCATCTTCCGGGCGGCAATATTCCGGGCTTCGATCTCCTTCTCGCTGATCTTCTCGACCGCATGCCCCCCGGCAAGATCCGCAAGAAACTTCGCGCCTTTTAACCCGATCTGGGAGAGCGTTCCGATATTTGCGATCAGGATCTGGATGACAACAACCCCAAGACTCGTCAGCACTGCTGCAAGCGCCATGAACTGCGGCGGGATGTAAGCGGCAGTGGGCAGGTTCTTTTCCGTTGTTCCTTTTGCTTCCTGTATCAGCCCGATGATTCCCTCCGTCTTCTCCTTCACCGGTTCGGCGGGGACGGTTACTGCAACCGGCACGGGGCTGCTGGCATTGATGTACGCGGTCTGTGACAGGGCATCACTGCCGAAATGATTGGACACGCTCAGCCGGACGGAATATACTCCCGGCTGTGTATAGGTATGCGACGGGTTTTGATCGGTCGATGTGGCCCCATCGCCAAAGTCCCAGAGCCACGAGCCCGGCTTATTTTTCGAGGTATCCGTGAATGAAACAGTCAGGGGCAGCACGCCATCGCGCGGCGTGGCAGAAAAATCCGTTACCGGGGGATTGCCTGCCCCGGTATATGCCGGCACGGTCTTCGTATTCGAACCGTACTGGTTGGTGACCGTCAGGCTGACCGTATAGTCCCCGTCGTTGCGGTACGTGTGCGTGGGATTCTGTTCTTCAGAACCGGTCCCGTCACCGAAGTCCCACTGGTAGGACATGGGTGTATATCCACGCGAGGTATCCGCAAAACTTACCGTGAACGGGGCAGGACCATAGCGGGTGCTGGTAAAAAAGTCCGCTACCGGCGGATTGGTTACGGTGATATACCCCTGACCTGTGTCATTGCCGGTGCCTGCGCCGGCCGGTACCGGCAGGAGAAGTATGCCGATGGCGATAAGGAGCAGGAAGATCTGTGCGAGGCGTTTCATGGTTCACCCGGGGAAAACGCCTGCACGAGAAATGTGCAGGGAGTGTTCCCGTTGTACCTGTTCAGGTTTCCTCTCCCGCTTCTTAAAGAAATGGGTACCAGGGTTATTGGCATGCATCTCCGTTCTCCCCCTGTTCAGGTTATGAGGATGCCCTCTTTCCTGAACCGCTCAACAATCTGGACATTCATGTAATCCTGGATGATGCTGTTGTACAGGAAACCGGAAGCAAAGACGGTCACCACAAAGGACATGCCCGTCTTGTCGATTTTCATAAGATAGATAGTCGGGTGCGGTGTGGCTGCGATCACATCGGTCCTGTTCTTCACCGCTTCATCACAGATTTCCGCAAAAATCCGCTTGATGTTGGCGATCTCTTCCGTGTATGCTATGGTTACCGGGATCTGGATCCGGACCTGGGGATTGGGCAGCGAATAGTTGTGCACCACGCTGGTTGCGATCTTCGTGTTGGGAATGGTGACGATATCGGAATCGAGCGTAATGATCCGGGTACTCCGTGGCCCGATATGGATCACGTCGCCCAGCACATCGTTTATGAGAACGCGGTCACCGGTCTTGAACGGCTGGTCGGTGACAATGACTGCCCCTCCGAAAAAGTTGGAGAAGAGGTCCTGTGCAGCCAGCGCAATGGCGATACCGATTACTCCCGCACCGGCAATGAGTGGTGTAACATTGATGTTGTACAGGGTAAGGATGTAGAGAAACCCCATGAACCATATGATGTATTTGCCGATCTGCTGGAGGACCTCGACAATCCTGTCGTCGAGGTCGGTATCGGTTGATTCGGCCAGTGCCTTGCCGTAGATCCGGAGGAACTCGTCAAGGAATGTGGCAACGATCCATGTCCCGACAATGATGTATGCCGAAGTCAGGATGTTGGCATCGGAGAGCCACAGGTACTGGGGATAGAGATCGATAAGGTGGCGGATCGCAAAGAAAAACGGAATAAAAAATGCCAGTATGGTAAGGGGCGCTCCCAGCGAGTGCACCACCAGATCATCGATCATCGTTTCAGTCTTCTCTGCCTGTTTCTTGAGAAAGGCAAAGACAAAATGGACAACAACGGCGGCAACGATGCCCGCCGCAAGGAACATGAGAGTATCGGATAGTGCTGTCTCCATGTGGCATCAATGTCTGCTGTGCAGGTTCATGAAGATACGGTATACCCGGGCTGGAATTAAGAAAAAAAGAAAGAGATTATCAGACTTTTTTTGACGTATCGCCCTTCATGATATACTTGACGAGAATGAAGATGACCATTGCCACGATCACGAAGTCGATGATCGCGCCAACGTAGTCTCCTATGAGGAATTTCAGAGGCCCGATGATCAGTTCGGCCGCCCGCCAGTCGCCACCGGGTACGACAACCGCGATGATGGGCATGATGATGTCGGCGACCGTAGAATTGACCAGTTTTGTCGCAGCCGTTCCTATGACGACCGCGACCGCCAGGCCGATGACCTGGTATTTCTGCAGGAAATCCATGAACTCCTTGCTGAATCCTTCTGCACCTTTGCCAAGGGTCGAGACTCCGCCCCCGATTATTTTTTCTGCATCGCCACGAACTTTGTCAACCATCAGAGATCACCAGA
>JBAYMI010000300.1:0-3439 GCA_041663625.1 Methanoregula sp. | reverse complement strand
GTCTGGCTTGCCGAATTCAATAAAAATGCTTCAACATAAAGATAGTTTACTTGGCCCCCAACGGTCCATGTGTGGCCCCGGTACCAGATACGGTTGGTATCTTTTGCATAATTTGCTTCAGTGTAAAGTTGAGTTGCCGTCATTGGGATAACGAGGTTCTGGGATTTTTGGGAACGTGAAGGAGCCACTCCCCAATTCATCTTGTGCTTGTAGGACTCTTCCCTTTCCGCGGCTGTCATTTCTTTGAAATACTCCGGATGTACCTCTTCGAAATACTGGCCAATTGTGATGTCTTTCCCCCATAAGTCATTGATCTTTTTTACCTGTTCCGGAGTTGAAACAACTCCATTTGAGGCAAACTCATCAGCAGCGCTTACGATCGGAACGAACACCAAACCTGCCAGTAAAAGTGCGGTGAGTGCCAATACCATTCTTGAATTTATCACTGTCATCTTCTCTCTCCTTTTTATATGGTCTGAGCTACCCGCTATGGTAATACCAGACCCGTAAGTTTCGGAATTCTTTGAAATCTCTCAATGGACTCCGAAGAACACCATGAGATGTTCATGAATATGCAATATGCAATATAATTTATAACATTTCTGTGACAATTATATTACAATGAGGTGGATTTGTCACAGAACGATTATTCATGAAACGTAACGCCCGTTTGATTAATTATTATTATATTGCAGGAATAATTATCGCGAATATCTTGGATGGGGTTAGATGATCGGGAAAAAAATCCTCTCTTATACAATTTGGCTCGTCATTATGGCACTCTGCATCCTGGAGTTCGTCTATATCCCCCTGCTTGGCGTAAGACCTAGCTTCACGGAAGCTCCCCCTTTCTGGCAACAGCCCCTCCGTGTAATCCTGTTCCACCAGATCTGGCTCATCTCCCCCGCACTGGTAAAGTCCATTGAATTTATTCTCTGCTGGACGTTCGGGCTCGGGTTCTGGTTCGGATTCCGGCAGATCTCTGACAGGAACGTGCTGGACCATCCGGAACGGAGCACGATCCATGCGTTCATCCGTGACCATCCCGGTATTCATTTCCGGGAGATGGTAAGGGACATGGGCATTAACCGGGGAACGCTCAGTTATCACTTGGCAAAGCTGGTTCAGGCAAAAAAGATCCTCGCGGTTGAAAGCGGGGGATATACCCGGTATTTCGAGAACAGCGGGAGGTTTTCGTCGCTTGAACGGAAAATCCTTGCATCGCTTGCGGATGCCAACAGGAGCCGGATTCTCTGGATGATGGTACAGTCGCCGGTCACACGATCGGAGCTGAAGGATCATCTCCACCTGTCCGGGCCTTCGATCATGTGGCACATTCACCGGATGAGCAATGACCAGCTGGTGAAAAAAAATGATACTTTGAGACCAGTACAGTACGAATTACCTGATGAGGTCTCCCGGTTCTTACATAACCGGATAGTACAGACAGAAGAGTAATGGATCTCCGCTGAGCTCATTGTTTTTCCAGCACATAACAGATCGTCCCTTCTTCAGCACCGGTTCCTCCAGGTACCCGATCAGCCCGGGAAAACCCGCTCTTCTCCAGAACCCGGATAGATGCTCCTGAATCCGGGTATGTTGTGGCGATGATCCGGCTGATGCCGGGAAGGGTGAAGATTTCCGGGATCAGGGCTCGGACCGCTTCGGTTGCATACCCCCGGTTCTGGAACTCGTCCAGCACCGAGTACCCGAGCACGACGCTATCGGGGTCATTCCCGGCCCCAAGGATTCCGCCATTGCCAACGAGCACCCGGCCTTCTCCGCCCGGCTCGTTGCGTACCCAGTACCATGTGGAGAAGACCGGTCCTCCGGTATCAGAACACATCCGGATAAACTCGCGGATGACATCCTCATCCATGAGCGGCGGCGGCCATGCGTAAGGAATGGCTGCATGGAGGAGCCGGGCCAGCTGATGCCAGTCATTCAGGTCTGCTTCCAGGATCTCCCGGGTTGCAGGTATGAGTTCAAGCTGTTCAGTGCAGAGGGGGAGATCATGATCCGGGGCTGTCTGTGAGAGAAAAGGTTTAGTTCTTTTCATGAGGGGGCTGCCAGCGTTTCTTCCGCGCCTGCTCCCACGCGTGCTCTTCTGCGATCCGGAGCACCTCGCGGACCGGCATTTCGATCTCTGTGGCGAAATCCCGGGCCGGGTCAAACTCCGCCTTGAGCGTGTATACAGAGCCGTGCATCCACCCGAGTTTCACCGGCAGCTTCCGGTGCTTCCCGGCGATCTTAACCTCAACCTCTTCGATCGTCCGGTCGGCGATGAAACGGTGAACCGCGGGGATGCAGCGGATGCCCAGCGTCCCCAGTTCCTGTGCCATCAGTTCGGCAATCTGCACGCTTGTTGCCGGCAGGCAGATCACCCGGATCAGGTATCCCGGCCGCCCTTTCTTCATAACGATTGGAGTGGCGCTCGCATCCCGGGCACCGGCCTCCATGAACCGCGTGATGGCATTGGCAATCACCTCGCCGCTCACATCGTCCACGTTCGTTTCGAGGATGTCAACGGTGTCTTTTGGCAGCTCTCCGGGTGCCACGGCAACGCCGGTCGTCTCCACGACCATGGCCCGGAGCACGTTGGGCGAGTGGGAGGGATCGCGGGTGCCGGCCCCGTACCCGATTGTTCTGATGGAATATGCAGGCAGCTCCTCATCGCTGATGGCCTGTGCCGCAAACTCGGCAAGGAGTGCAGCCCCGGTCGGGGTGCAGAGCTCCCCGGCATGGATGCCGGAGATGGTGGCAAGGCTGGTGTGACGGAGAACGGCTGCCGTTGCCGGTGCCGGGATCGGGAACGTACCGTGTGAACCGGTGCCGGTCCCGTGGCCGAGCGTGACCGGCAGGATCCGGATACCGTCGACGCCCAGCGTGTGAAGGGCGGTGCAGGCCCCGATGACATCGGCGATTGCGTCATCGGCCCCGACTTCATGGAAATGCACGTGGGTCCCGTGCACCTCTTCTTCGGCTGCATTGAGCCGCTCAAAGACCCTCCGTGCCATGGCGAGCGCCGGTGCCGGCACATGCGGCGCGGCCTCTTCGATCCGCCCCAGCACCTCGGAAAGGGTCCGGTGGACTGGCAGGGCCTTTGTATCAACCTTGAGAGCCTGTATCCCGGCGCGGGTCACGCGGGAGATCGCCGGCTCCGCTACCACAGCTTTCATGGCTTCCACGACGACATCCCTGTCAGCCCCGCAGTCCAGCAGGGCCCCCGTGATCATGTCACCCGCTGCCCCGTGGAAGGGGTCGAGTATGAGGAATCGCATTATCAGTACCTATAAATCCCTGCGTATATGACCTTTAAGGTAATGCCAGAAGTGCAATTAAGGGTGGATTCCGCGTACCCCGGCGACCAGGGCGGCGGAAAGGCCCGGCTGGATCCCGAGACGATGCTCGCCCTCAAGATCTCGCCCGGCGATCTGGT
>JBAYMI010000299.1:0-3442 GCA_041663625.1 Methanoregula sp. | reverse complement strand
GGCGAATGCGTGCTGATGCTCCAGTGCGCCGGCAAGGCCCACGGGTATCTCATCCTCAAGAACTACCTCTCCCCCGACCAGATAGCCCCGCTGATCAAGGGAACGGTTCTCGAACACTACGAGGTTCTTGAAGAGGACATGCTCGGTATCCGGGAGAAGATGCTCGAGATCGCGGTGAAACAGACAGCACACCAGAAAGTCCACGAGGGTTCCGGAAAGGGGGTTGTCCCGGTGGATGCCCACTTCAATGTCAAGGGCGTCGGGGTTGTCGTTCTCGGTTCCGTTGCACAGGGGATCATCAAAAAGCACGACACGCTCAAGCTCCTCCCGACAACTAAGTCTGCCCAGATCCGCTCCATCCAGAAGCACGATGAAGATGCCGATACTGCGGTGAATGGCGACCGTGTGGGTCTTGCCCTTAAGAACATCGAGTCCGAAGACCTGGACCGCGGGTTTGTCCTGACCAATGATCCGGCCGTGCAGTTTGCCACCACGGTCACCGGCAAAGCCCAGCTGGTAAAGTACTGGCCAGCCCCGCTCAAGGAGGGCATGGTGCTCTATGCCGGCCACTGGATGCAGTTCCTCCCCACCCGGCTCGAGAAGACGGTGGTCGAGGGAGACTGGCGGATGCCCACCCTGACCCTCACGATGGAAAAGGATCTTGTCTATACCCCCGGTGCCCGGATTGTCCTCCACTATCTCGAAGGCGGCAAGCTCCGGGTTGTCGGGTCGATGATCATCGGATAATCTCCTTTTTTATCCGTGAACTCCGATCAACCGGGGTGCGGTTGAATAATAAAATCAAAACCTGGTTGATCCGGAAACGGTTTTCAACCTCCATAACATTGTTCTTGGACAAGGCGATCCGGAGCAGGGTCGGGGCCCGGGCAGACACCGGGGCGGCATTGGCTTAAAAGAGATCCCGCTGCCTATCATCCGAATCAACAGGGAACAATCTACCGGGTCGGGGAGATCTCCCTGCCCATCTTCTTCTCCTTCGCCTTCTTTTTCTTCCGCTCCAGAATAGACTTCACTTTCTTGAGCCGGAACAGGTCCTCCCGTTCCCGCTCCTCGATTGCGTTCTTGATGTACTTCGCCTGGCTCACGAGTTCCGGGATCAGGATCTGCTCAAGGGCATTCACCCGCCTCCGGTTCATCTGGATCTCGGACCCCAGCCGGCGCATCGCCGTCTCGGTCTCGGCCAGCTTGATCAGGAGATCGAGTTCCACCTCGTACCGCTCGGCCGTTTCATCAATCCGGGCGCTCGTGGAAATAATGCCGTAGCCCCGCTCCAGCATGTTCTTCGAGACCCGCTTCTTCTCGATCACCGGCACGGGGACGCCCATGATGTTCTTGCCAGTGATGTCGACCGTGATCGACCGCCGGGTGGCAAACGCTGCCGACCGCAGGGTGACCGGGTCATCGGTTGCCTCTGCAATGAGGAGCGCGAGATCGGCAGCCCGGGAGACCTGTTCCAGCTCATCGCGGGAGTCCGAGACATTGCTGAGGATCTTGAAGAACTCCTGAATCAGGGCATCCATCTTCTCCCGGAGAAGGTCGCGGCCCTGCTCCGCGAGCCGGATTTGCGCCTTCTTCTTCATCAGCTCCATCCGCGTGGGCTTGACCTGCTCCATTCCCGGTCAGCTCCCCCCGGTCTCTTCGGGCTTCTGCGCGGCTTCCTGCACCGCCGGGTGGTATTTCGCGATATGCTCGCGCTTGATCCGCTTGAGCTCATCGGTGGGCAGCGTGGCAAAAAGATCCCACGCAATAGCTAAGGTCTTCTCGATCGGGCGGTCATCGTCACCCTGCGTGATGAACTGCCGCTCGAACCCGTCCGCGAACTTCAGGTACTTCCGATCTAGGTCCGTCAGGGCTTCCTCGCCAACGATCGCAACGAGCCGGCGCAGGTCGCGGCCATAGGCATAGCTGGCATAGAGCTGGTCGGCAACACCCCGGTGGTCTTCCCGGGTCTTGCCCGGGCCGATCCCGAGGTTCATGAGACGGGAGAGGCAGGGAAGGGCATCCACCGGGGGGTCACCGCCGCGCCGGAAGATGTCCCGCGAGAGCACGATCTGGCCCTCGGTGATGTAGCCCGTGAGGTCGGGCACCGGGTGGGTGATGTCATCGTCTGGCATCGTCAGGATCGGGATCTGGGTGATAGACCCCTTCTTGCCCTTCAGCCGCCCGGCCCGCTCGTAGATGGAGGCAAGGTCCGTGTACATGTAGCCGGGATACCCCCGCCGTCCGGGGACTTCTTCGCGGGCGGTCGAGATCTCGCGGAGCGCCTCGCAATAGTTGATCATGTCGGTCAGGATGACGAGCACGTGGAGGTTGTGGGTGAACGCAAGGTACTCTGCTACCGTGAGACCGCACCGCGGGGCCGCAAGCCTCTCGACCGTCGGGTCGTCGGCCAGATTCATGAAGAAGACCACGCGGTCGAGCGCTCCGGTCCGTTCGAAGTCCTGCATGAAGAACGAGGCCTCCTTGTGCGTGATCCCCATGGCAACGAAGACCACCGCAAACTCTTCGCCCTCGCCCAGGACCTTCGCCTGCCGGGCGATCTGGGCGGCAAGCTTGCTTGCCGGCAGGCCCGAGCCGGAGAAGATCGGCAGCTTCTGGCCCCGCACGAGCGTGTTGAGCCCGTCAATGGCCGACATACCGGTCTGGATGAAGTCCGCGGGCTTGTCCCGGGCCGAAGGGTTGATCGGCATGCCGGCAATATCCAGCACGGCCTCCGGGATGATGTCGGGGCCGCCGTCCCGGGGCATCCCGACACCGGTGAAGATCCGGCCCAGCATGTCCCTGGAGACATTGATCCGGGCCGGTTCCCCGGTGAACCTCACGGTCGTGTCCACGACGTCAATTCCGCTCGTGCCCTCGTACACCTGGATAACCGCGTGCTCCTCCGAGATGTCGAGCACCTGCCCGGTCCGCACCGAACCGTCCCGGAGGGTGATCTTCACGATCTCGCCAAACGATGCCCCGAGAACACCGGAGACGAAGATCAGCGGACCGGAGGCGTACTCGATGGTCCGGTACTCCTTGGTCAGGAGCGGTGTCTCCTTCATTTCTCCACCTCCAGCCGGGCGATCGCAGAACTGACCTCATCGATCATCTTCCGGACCGCCTCCGCATCCTCTGCCTCCTTCATCCTCCCGATGCTCACCCTCAGCGGGAGCGCCTGCACCTGCCGCAGGCTGACCCCCCGGTTCATTGCCAGGATGATCTGCTCGTAGTAGGTCATGATCACCTTGAGCATCGCGTACTGCTTCTCGACAGGGCAGAACGAGTCCGTGTCGCTGTACGCGCTCTGCTGGAGGAAATCCTCGCGGATCATCCGGGTCACCTCGAGGATCGCCTTCTCGCTGTCGGGCAGGGCATCCGGGCCCACCAGCTGGACGATCTCCTGGAGCTCGACCTCCTTCTGGAGCAGGTACATCGC
>JBAYMI010000298.1:0-3452 GCA_041663625.1 Methanoregula sp. | reverse complement strand
TTCGTCACGGACCCCCAGTTCTCGGAAGAACCGAAGCTCGTCATCATCATCGAGGATACGCTGCCTGCCGGTATCATCGAGAAAATCCGAGCGCTTCCGCAGGTAAAACAGGTCATCATCTGATCCCACCGGTTTTTCTGCCCGCAGCGCCCCGTCATAAGAGAATTTCCCGCTCTTCTTTCTCCTCCTCCCGTTTGTCAATCAGTCGAATTTCCGGAACAGGGACGGGTTCTGCCGGTGAAGCCACCAGCGCCGGATGATGAATGCGCAACCTGCCAGGATCAGTGCCCCCGCAATGCCTGCTGCCACCATTGCCCACATCGGGATTCCCCCGGAGGACTGTGCTGAAGTGGATGGGACGGCAGCAGCGGATGTCCTTTCCATCACCGGGATGGTAGTCGCGATCGCCTGGGGTGCAAGTGTCCCGACCTGCCCTGTCGCAGGAGTTTGCAGGGACTGTGCAATCGCGGGGTTGTTGATGAACATGGCAAAGAGGCTGAAATGGCTGGTGGAACCAGTCACGGTCCGGGTCGTGGGATTCACCGTTGTCGGAACTGCGACCCAGTCTTTTACTGCCGGATCATAATACCGTACGGTGATATCCTGGTACCGGCCCCCGGCTTTTTCGAGAGCAGCATCCCACTGCGATTTCGTCATCGTGAACGCAATGGAGACCGGTTTGTCGAATGTTGCGCCTGCCGGGAAACACTCCACCGCAAGCCCGAGGGCAGAGAATGCAGCCGCACTCGGCGATACAACGCCAGTCGCGGTGATCTTCTCGATCTCCTCTTGCGAACGGGGGGTAATACTGATCGTTCCGATGGGGGTCCCGGCTGCCGCCAGTGCCTGCGTTGCCTGCGGAACCGAGACGCTCACGAATACCGGTGCTCCTGCCTTCGATTCAAGGGAATAGGGAGCGAGTGTCTGGCCAAGATTGTTGGTCTGCAGGTCAAGAGTGATCTCTCCCCCCTTACCGGAGGTGGTTTTCTGTCGGTCGGTGTTCTTTCCGAAGTCCATAGTGTCCGGGCCGGAATCAGAATTATCCCCGCTATCCGGCGGAACCGGATCTACTCTCGGGGTGACGATGGAAAATCCATTCTGAAGGGTACCGGACCTCCCGTCACCCCCGGTTACGATGATGTTCCACGACCCGGCCGCAGCATCTGCCAGATTGAATGCGCACCGGATTTTCGATGACGAATCAACAGAAACATCGGTTGCGCTGATATCTGATTCTCCGGTTTTTGTGAGCCAGACGGCGGACTGTGTGGTGTTGAATCCGGTTCCGGCAAGGTTGGTGATGCTGACCGTGCCCGTATTGTACGCGGAAGACGGTGTAACACCGGTAATGACGGGGTCGTTCTTCCAGGCTACATCATAGATCCAGAATTTCTGGTACTGGGTATCGGTCCAGTTCGGATCATTGAACGTGGCACTGTAATTCATCCACATCTTCAGCCGGAACTGGCCATTAGGATGAGTTGATGAGGTTGTTCCCCAGCTGTTCTGGATAATCCAGTAGTGTTTTGTTTTGTCCGTGTCGGTCATATTATACCCGATCAGGACCATTGCATGACCTCCACCATCTTTCGTCACATTATACGGCGATTCATTGAGGGTGTCCGGATCATAGAAGGTCGTATCATCTTCGTTGTAAAAGAACGTATCAAATACATCGCTGGCAGTCTCATTCGGCCAGATGATTCCATAATAGATCACTTTGCCATCATTCAGGGCGGTGGAAATGTTCTCCACGGCAGCCGTCTGGTTTGTCGGAGGATCCGCAAGAACGCGTTTTGCCGTTATGCGGCTAAAGCCGATATTGGGTGATGTCGTGATGAACTCCGGGGGCTGGGCAGTCTGGGTGTACCCGGAATCTGGCGTATTGATATCCATATAAGATGCGTTGTAATTGCTCCAGGGAATGACAAACGGCTCCCCGTCATAGTTCTGGTTCATGCCAGAGGTATATGCCTGTGCAAACACCTCGGGACTTCCCCCGGTACAAGCCCAGTCGTGGGGTTTGTCGTACCCGATATTCCCGTTCTCGTAATTGGAGATGAAGAACTGGACAGATAATGGCGTTGCTGTTCCCGTAAACTGATAGAGTGACTGGGCCAGAAGCGCAGTCCCGGTCCAGACCCAGCAGCTCCCGCAGGATCCCTGTTTCCATTCCGCAAGCGAGGTCTTGGGAAACTCATTTGTCAGTTCATTTGGCACGTAAGCCGGTTCAGATGCAGCATCATAGTAGGGCGCATTATCATACTCGGCAAACTCCTCCTTGAGTTCCGACATGTTCTGGTCCATATTGACATTTTCAGAAGCTGCGCTGGCAGGATGGATGAGACAGAGAATCATGGCAACGACAAAAAAGGTTAATGAAAGGTTTTTCATGATATGATAAAAAAACACGCGAATCATTCTCCGGATAAACGATATAACGATAATTTTTGGAATAAGATAACATAATCTTACCGATTTTTTTTAAAACAGTATCGTGAGCGAAAACAGGATCCGGCATACTGCCGTGATTTTCCAAAACCCGCGAAAATTACAGAATGGTAAGGAAAATTATATTTTTCTGTTGCAGTGCAACTCAACTTCCTGCGAGAGTTCAGCCATCCGCCTACGGGCTTCCTCCGGCAGGTGGGCGGCCTTTTCGAGACACTCATCGATCGTCATCAGCCGGGTTCCGGCCATCAGGTTGTCGGCATGCGCAACGATCTTCTCTTCGATTGTCTTCGGCATGCAGTCGCGGGCCTCAAGCCCGAGCCCGGTGCATTCGTCCGCAGTAAGACCCGCTCCCGTGTGGCACTCGACAATGCGGGCAATCTCTTCAGGAAAACCCATAGACCGGAGCAGGTCAGCCCCGGCCTGTGCATGCTGGATAGTATGCGTGATGCTCCGGCCGATATCGTGGAGCATGGCGCCGGTTTCGACAAGAGTAAAATCTGCATCCGGGCAGCGGGCTGCATATTCGCAGGCGCAGTCCCGGACCGCCTTGCAATGGGCAATGACTTTCCTGCTGCACCCGGCTTCACGCAGCAGGTCTTCTGACGATTTGTTCTGCTGATCAGGCATGACCCAGCGACTTCTTCATCGAGTCGATGCGCTCTTTTAAGGATTTTAAGAGTACTTCGTTATCAAAATGTCCCAGCGCTACGTCGCAGTCAGGGCACTTGAAATCAGTATTCATTGCCTGCGGGAACGTCAGGATAACATGACACTCGTTGCAGATGTAAAAGTCGTTCTCCTCTTCGTACCGTTCGCGCCGCGAGAGCTTGTCGAGCACGGTCTGCATGTCTTCACGGATCGCATCGTAGATGTGGTCGGTCCTGAGCTGCCAGAGGTAGGTGAGCCAGCCGGTCTCATTGTTCTTTATCCGGTGGTATTCGGCAAGTCTCCTCTCGTACAGGGTGTACAGGGTGTGGCGGACCGAGTTTAAGTTGATC
>JBAYMI010000297.1:0-3488 GCA_041663625.1 Methanoregula sp. | reverse complement strand
CTCACTCCGTCAGCTCGAATTTTGCTACACGGTAACCCTTGCGCAGGTGCGCCTTTCCGCAGGTGACACAGCGGTACCGGACATTGATCTTCTTCGTTGGCTTGTCGCCACCGGGCACTTTTGAGAACTTACCCATGTTGCCCACTTTACCTCTCCGCGCTTTCTGGCGGTCAATCCAGTGGAGTCCGGTAGTCTTGCCCTTCTTTACCTTCTCGACCTCATGTACCTGGTGGTTCCTGCAGAACGGACAGTAGGTCGTAAATTTTGCTGGCATCTTCATAAAATTTTCACCGATAATCCTGAAATCGAATACCTATATTATTTACAGAGATTGATATTTAAGACTATGTTGCGTTCACTCAGGACCGCAGCGTTCCGCTCAGGAAGCGTCACTATATCTCCTTTTGAGAGGGTATAAACCCTCCCATCCACACCCAGGAAAGAATCCATATCCTCCAGCACACGGACCAGGGCGCAGGGATGGGTGATAGGGCCGGGACCCTTTTGCGCCACAACAGGGAGCGCCTGCGGGCCCGGGCCGGCCGGCTCATCGGCATGGGAGACCGGCTCAGGCTCCCCGTCCTCATCGGCAGGGTCGGGCTCCCCGGAAACCGGCACCGCAGCAGCAACAGGAAGGGGACGGGGGGCGACAACTATAGGCGCATGGGGCAGGTTCTGGAGGAGGACACCCTGGCACTGCTCGATTGCCGCCGTGATCTGGTCGAACATCTCCCGCTCGACCGGGATTAACCGCTTCACTTCCTCGCGGTCGTAATAGTTCCCCTCGGCATGCATAACCGTGAGGGCGATGATCTTCCGGGTGCGGATGGAGAATATATCCTGCAGGGTCTCCCGGATCGCGAGCGTCTCATCGATCAGGGAGCGGGCCTCATCCGAGAACGGGTCCTCGAAAGCATAGACCTTTTTGGTAATTGCCGCGAGCTCGGCGTGCCCCTTTTCGAAGATATCAGGAGCAACGGACGTGAGCCTCCCGGTCTCCCGTTCAGAGAGAAGGATGCTGCGCAGGTCGTCGAGATTCATGGTCAGTCCCGGTATTTTTTATATTGTTCCTTATATTTATGCGATCTCTGCTATGCCGCGGCAGCAGAGAAACACTGCAACCGCTTCCGGTACTGTAGTGATGCCCTTTTGGATCTCATAAGTGCTTCCGAGCATCGGCATCTTCAGCGGGAACTTCGCATCCACCTTCACGTCCCTCATGCCGAAAACAACGGCATCGGTGAGCGGATCGAAGTCATGGAGTTCCCGGAGTTCGAGCGGCTGGACACGCATCCCGCTTCCCCCGTGGAGCGAGGTCGGCAACCGGATCAGCCGCTTCGTATCAGTCGTGACCGGCTCGTCCGCAAGGGCTGCCCGGGCAAGGACACGTTTTTTGAACTCGCCTTCTGCCTGGGCAACGATAATGCCAAGCGCCTTGTTCTTCAGGATCATGGACGTTGGATGGCGTACGATCTCCGTCATGATCTCTTCGTGCTTCTTCAGGAGCGTCATGGCCGAGTCCTTGCCAATCCCTTCGATGGCAGTAAGATGCGTCAGGGCCTCAGATTCCGGAAGTGATCCGATCCAGCCAAGGTATTCGAGGAGCGCCTCGCGGTACCGTTTCTGCCATCCCGAAGTGGCGGTGAGTTTCCCGGTGAGCATGGTTGACGGGTCGATCCCGATCCCGCAGATATAATCGATCAGTTCCCGCCGTTCGGCACTGCCCCAGCCCCGGAACGCGATGTCCCGGACATGGACATGATACCCGCGACCCCCGGAGAAGACGAGCGCAATCGTCCTAGGGTCCATGCCGAACTCGCCGGTCATGATGGCGAGAAGCTTCTCGGTCTCCTCCTTGACGCGGGCAAGCATCTGGTCGTACGGGCCCCGCACGATATGGTCGGCGTCAAGGTCGAAGATGAGGTCCGCCCCGCACCACCCCTTGTCGGCCATGGTGCCGGCATCGGGCTTCTCGTAATACGCAGTCGAGAAGTAGGCATGCTGGGGGATGAGATTCTGGATGTAGGAGGTGAGTTCCCCGCTTCCGGAGAAAGCGATATGCCTGCGCATCCGGGTCTCGGCAGCACCGGGATTGAAGAGGATGAATCCCCACTCGCGCTGCTCAAGGGACGGCGGTGAGACAAGAACCGTCTTCTGGTAATATTCGGTAAACCGCTGGCGGATGAATTCGGTAGTTGCCGGGTTCACGATAACCCCTTAACCATATAGGGACCTCTACGTTCATAGCCCTGCCTGCGGTAATAGGGCCGGACCCCGATGCCGCTCATGATGGCAAGGCGACGGTATCCGTCGCCTGCCGCAATCTCCTCGGCCCGGGCAAGGAGCGCACGCCCGTAGTTCCGGTGCTGCCATTCCTCGGATTCTGCATCCCTGCCAACCGGGACGATGCTGCCGTACACGTGCAGCTCGCGCATGACCGCCGCACCTTCGAGTTCGGGGCGGTACACCTGCGACGGGAACCGGAGCCGGGCAAAGCCTATCAGCGAATCGTCCGATACCGCCGAGATGAAGTGCTCAGTTCCACCGCACGCATCATACCGGAGAACCTGCATCTCCACTCCGGCAAGGGACGGGAGCCGGCCGATCTCCCGGCAGCGGATGCACCGGCAGCGCTTCCCCTGCGCCCTGAGCCGATCCTGGGCAAGCTGCCGGAAGTTGGAGTGCTTTGAACCGGCAACGATCAGTTTGGCCGGGATGTCGCGCTGGATCCGCTGGAGCCGGACGAATTCCGGGATTACCGATTTCCCGTACGCGATCAGGTCCACGAGATCATCCTCCCCGTACGGGGAGTACCCGCCCCGCTTCCAGAGATCCTCGATCTCCGAGCCCGGGGTGACGAGCGTGGGATAGATCTTAAGGAAGTCGGGTTTGAACCGGGGGTCGGAGAAGATGGTCTCGAACATCCGCCGGTCCGCCTCGATCGATGAAGAGGGGAGGTTGGGCATCATATGGAACCCGACCTTGAGTCCTGCATCGCGGAGGAGCGTGTTGGCCTCCACCGTGTCCGCCACCGTGCACCCGCGCCGGTTGAACGTGAGGATTGCATCGTCCGTATGCTGGACGCCGAGCTCCACTTTCGTGACGCCAAGATCGAGCATCCGGTCGATATGCTCCCGTCTGCACCAGTCGGGGCGGGTCTCGAACGTGATTGCAACGCAGCGGGCAGAGGAGATCTCGTTTGCCGTTTCTACTTCAGGAACGGGGATCGGCTGCGGTGACGGTGTGCCGCCCGGGTAGGTGTTCATCGCCTCTATACACCGCGAGACGAACTCCTCCTGGTACTCCACCGGCCGGGCGGTCATCGTCCCGCCCATCACGATCAGTTCCACCTTGTCCACGCGGTGGCCGAGGATCTCGAACTGCGCCAGCCGGGCCTGCACCTGCAGGAACGGGTCGTACCCGTGCTCCCGGGCCCGCTTTGCTGCCGGTTCCTCACCGGTGTAACTCTGTGGGGAATGGAACGGGTG
>JBAYMI010000296.1:0-3503 GCA_041663625.1 Methanoregula sp. | reverse complement strand
TGTACCCGAAAAATGTACAAAAAAATGATCCCGGGTACCTGCTCAGGAACTCTCCAGCATGCTCCTGACCAGTGAATTAGTAGCAGGATCGGAAAAGAACCGGAAGGCAGTCTCCCCGGCCTCAGTAATCCGGTAGCTCTTCTCCTTCCGGCTCTCCGGTGAATATCCCTCCTCAATGAGCCCGGCATCGCGGAGTGTGCGGATGAACCCGGAGAAGGTGGCGTGGGACAATTCTGCGACCGGCTTCGCTCCCTTTTTGGAGGGTATGACCGGTTTTTTGGGATCACCGGGTTTTTCCTTCTTCGTCCGGGACGGGACATAGTACGGGAAGAGTTGCTGGTACACGTACTGCCGGGACACCCACGGAGCCGGGACCGCTTCCTTGGTAGCCCCCTTTTTCATATCCCTCCGGTTGAGAAGGATCGCGAGTGTATTCTGGTGATTGGGACTGGAAAGCAGGGAACTGACAGCGCGGTCCGGCAGCGGGATGTGGCGTGCGGTCTTCTCATCAAAGGCTGCATAGACCTCCCCGCCAAGCCAGGGCGCAAAGGCAAAGAGCGCCAGGCAGAGTTCTTTTGAACCACCGGAGAGATCGAAAGTGAACCGTGCATCCGGGTACTCCCGCCGTATCTTTGCAAGTGCTGACCGGACGGAATCATAGGACGGTGGAACGATCATCTCCCGGGTGAAGGGTATGGAGAGCGATACAGCGATCTCCTGCACAGCAGAGACCGCGTTCCGGACCGCGAGCCGGTACTTCTCCGTCATCGGATCCGGTGATCCCTCATACATGGTGCTGTCGGTAAACACCAAGGTCCGGGAGATGGCCGGGAGTGCGCGGAGCATTACAGGATAGGCTATGTGTATCTTCTCACCGGCACTGATGATATGGACATGCTCTGTCCGATCCATGGATCAGTGTCCGGTATGGCGGGTTAAATGGTTGTTTGTCCTCCCGCAGGTAACCCCGGGTAAACCGGATGCAGCGATCACTTTCACCCTCCCCTCTCCCGGGTTTAAACCTCTGTTCTTTCAACAAGGTAGGTGGGGAGGGCGACAAACCCTCAAGTATCAGATGCCAGTTTACGATCGTGCATCGCACCTCCCGACCTCTCAGACAAAAAACCCAATCTCTCTTTTTTCGTGCAGCGCCTGAAGGCGATGCACTACCCTCTCATATCCTTGTCTTTTATCCTCCAGCCAGATTGATCCGATGAGTTTGGAAAAGCCAATATATTTCAGGATCATTTCTCTAATGTCTTTTATGGCGCTTCGATCCCTGAACCTTCCCGGCGTGGGAACAAAATACGAGATTGAGACTGACAAAGGTGACACGGTTGCGATCTTTTTTACCCGGACCGGCACCATCCAGATGTACACGCTTCAGAAAGGCTGCAAGACACCCAGTGCAGCCGAGATGACTCCGGTTGAGGCCCGGCGCCTGGGAAACATCCTCACCGGTGCAATTATCGAGGCAGCCCAGGAGAGCGTGGAGATCGCGTTTTCGGCGCTTGCCGATCTCCGGGTCACTATCCATACGTTTTACATACCGGAAGCTATTGCAGGGAAGACCATCGAAGACCTCCAGATCCGGGCCACGACCGGGGCGACCGTTATTGCGGTCTGCCGCCAGGATAAGAATATCATCAACCCGCCTCCCTCATTTGTTTTTGAGAGCGGGGACGCCGCACTGGTCATCGGGGAGAGTGACCAGATTAAAAAATTTGAGCGCGAAATTATGGTGAAGTAATGGAAGGTTTCATAATCGCGCTTTTTGTCTGCATGGTGCTTGCGCTTATTTCCAAATATCTCTCGATTCCTGCCATTCCATTCTATATCCTTGCCGGTATCGTGCTGGGCAAGGCCGGGCTTGGCATCGTGCAATCGGATGAGATCAGCCAGTTTTTTTCGGAGATCGGCCTGCTCTTCCTCTTGTTCTTCATGGGCCTTGAGCTGAAACTGGACCGGATGATTGCCGATCCTTCAAAACTGCTCACTGCGGGTCTCATCGGCCTTGTTGTTGATATGGGGATCGGGTTCACCGCCTCCTACCTCCTCGGCTTCTCGCTCATAGAAGCGTTCATTATCGGCACGGCCTTCTACATCACGAGCACGGCGATCGTCCTCACCTCCCTCATCGAGAACCGGAAACTGATGATGAAGGAGGCCGAGCTGATCATCTGGATGGAGGTCTTCGAGGACCTGGTCCTGATCGTCATCATCGCCCTGCTGTCATCGGGTAACAAGGACCTCCTGTTCTTCTTCTTCAAGATCGTGGTGGCCCTTGGTGTCATGTACGTCATCGCGCACTACGGGAAAGAGTTCATCGTCTCGATCCTTGACCGTGACGATGAGACACCTATCCTGTTCACCTTTGCCTCAGTGCTCACAACCGCCTCCCTGGCCATTGTGTTCGGCATCCCGGATACGATGATGGTGATTGCTCTCGGCGCTGCGCTTGCAACAACGGACCCCGAAGCCTTCGAGCAGCATGCCCGGCCATTCAAGGATGTCTTCCTTGTCATGTTCTTTGTCTTCTTCGGGGTCACGATCGATTTCGCGAGCGGGGTGGATCTGTATACGATTGCAATACTCTGTATCCTGGCGGTCGTGAGCAAATTGATCTCCGGTATGCTCATCGGGATTACAATATTCGGCTCTGCCTTATCCGGATTTGAGATCTGGGCCAACACGATCAGCCGTGGCGAGTTCTCGATTGCCCTTGCCGTTCTCTATGGTTCACCGGTGGTGGGAACGGTTATTGCCGCACTGGTAATCGTGACGACGATTGTCGGTGCGTTCATGTCAAAGTACAGTACCTGGATGAAACGGGGTTTCGTCACCCGCAGCCGGAGAAAAGCCCTCATGCACCGGCCCCATACGGACCGGTAATGGTTATTCGATCAGGACGAGTCCGATTGAATGGATAAAAAATAGGCGAACAGGTGTACTTCCCGCACTCAGGATTTTTCTGCGGGAGGGCGGATGTCGTGGCAGCGCTTGTCGAGGATGCGCTGGACCACCCGCCGCGAACTGCAGAGTTCCCCGTCTGCATACCTGCCGATGCGCACGATCCGCGAGGAGATGTTGCGGGCCCGGAACTGTTCTTCCAGTTTTTCCTCGTTGAACATCTGGTTGAACCCGATCGTGATGATCTCCGGCTGGATCTCCTCTATCGGCCGGAACATGTCAGTCTTATCACCGAGGATTGCATGGTCAACGGGTTTGAGGGCGGCAACCATGGCAAGGCGTTGCTCCTCCGGGATGACCGGCTGTGGCTTGTGCTTGACGTTGATGTCGCGGGCAACGATCACCCAGAGCTCGTCCCCGAGTTTCCGGGACTCTTCAAGGTAAAAGAGATGGCCCGGGTGGAGAATATCAAACGTTCCTGTGGCGACGATGCGGCGGCCGGTCATGGGTTCACTTCCAGTTCGCAGGGCTGCCCGTCCGCGGTGAAACACCGCCAGTCGTTCTTCCGGTAGGGATGCCCGATGATCAGGTGG
>JBAYMI010000295.1:0-3537 GCA_041663625.1 Methanoregula sp. | reverse complement strand
TCGAGAACGGAAAACGGAGCCCGACATTTTCTACTATTTTGAAAATTTGTTCGGCGCTTGAGATCGATCCCTCGGACCTGTTCTCGATTTACGAGAAGAAGGATCTGGATTACACGGTGAAGCGTGGCGAAAAGCGTGAGAGGTTTTGACGCTTCACCCGGGGCTTTTGCCCTACAGTCTGCGTGGGCAGTCCCCGAAGTTTTAAAAAATTCAGCGATACTTCTGCCCGAAGGGATCTCGTGCTCCTCTCTCTCCCTTCGGTCCTGAAGATCTACCGGGCCTGAACCTCCGGTGGCTTCCGGAAATATTCAAAAGAATTTTTCTCATCATCCCCTGTTCCCGGCACCCGCGGCTCGTCCAGGTAATAGCCCGGCAGGTACCGGTAAATATTCTTGAACTCCATGCCCGGGAGCGTCACCGGCGTCGCGGCCAGGGCGCGGAGGATGCGTATCGTGCAGTCTTCCGGAATGGCGGTGCACTCGTTCATCTCACCCGGCCGTTCCGACCAGTGCAGCAGGTAGAACTTCACCGTCCGGCCGGGCGTGATTTTCATGTAGATGTCGGTACCGCTTTTTACTTCGCTGAACGTGTACGAGGAAAATCTTGCGGAGCGGAAGAGCAGGATATCGGTCGCGGGGTCGGGCCGGGGGTCCGGTTTCTGGGAGGGGGGCATGGGGTCACCTGTGGCATCACATCCGATCACTATGTTGGCGCGAATGGGTGATATAATTTACTACGTATTTGCTACGTAAATTCATCACCTATTTTTCCTCACTCTCACAAGATGTTCAAGCTGGTAAGTTTCGTTGGTCGGGGGAGTGTCCGGAGGAAGGTACTCAAAGCTCTTATCAAACCCAATTCCCCGACCGAGCTTGCCAAGCAGCTGGATAGCGAACGCTCAACGATCAGCCGGGCGATTCTCGAACTCACGGAAAAAGGGCTCGTTGAATGTTTGACACCGGATGAACGAATGGGGCGGTATTACCGGACAACGGAGATTGGGAAGAAGGTTGTTGCGGTGATTGAAGGGAAGGGGGAGTGAGGCAGGGGTTTAGGGATATAAGCCTGGTATCCTCCTTTCTGACGTACTCCCATCCGGCTTTCGTTCATGTTCTTCCTCTCCAGAATATTCGCACCGTTTCTGCTTGTAATTCTGGCCAGCCAGAGTTACACGCGATTGTTATGGTTTAATTCTGTTTATCCAGAATACGATTGTTGTGGCCGTGAAACGGGAGCGGGAACTGAAACTGAGTCATCCGGAGCTGCGCCACACGTCTTATTACCGCTGACTCGGCGGGTTACATTTTTTCAATAAGATCCCCGGTTGAATAAACCTTCAGGATATCCTGCCGGAGAAAATGCCGGTCTTCTGTCCAGATTCCTTCTATGCCAAGAGCGAGTCCGACAGCAAGGAAGGGAGCATCGTTTTCGTCTACCAGTTTCATGATCTCCATCGCACGATCATAACCATCTATGAAATCTTCGAATGGGACAAGTTCGACGTTGTCCAGGAGGATCTGCATCAGGAGATTGAACTCATCTTCAGGGATTTTTGCCTTTTTTACGAGATACAACCGGTGTTTGTTTAGTTCAGTCTCAATAAAATCCGGTGCGTAAAAAGAGAATGAATCGTGCAGGATAATTTTCCGGGAGGTGGAGTCCCGGAGGAGACCGGCCATAATCCGGTTGGTATCTATTACGAGTTTCATCGCACGTGCCCGCTATAAAAAATCCTGTGGCATATCCACGACGATTCAGGAAATGTCTGTTTTCCTGCCCGATGCTTTGCTCTTGTAATGTTTCTGGATTCCCGCCTTGACTTTTTTGTCGAGCGCCATGATATCATCCTCGGTGAGCTCGCTGTTCTCTGTCATGGCGTTCAGGAGGGCAATTTTTTTGGCGTAGTCCTCGATTGCCCGCCGTGCGATCTCACTCCACCTGACTTCGTTATGCGCCTTTACGATCCTGTAGACATCCTCCGGGAGGGACAGCGTCATGTTCGGCATGGTATCTTCACGCAGGTTTATGTGTGTTCACATATTTAATGTGTATGTTCCGGTAAAAAAGAATCAGGACAGGCCCGACAATCCCGACATTTATCCCTTCACAATCCCGACAAACCCGCCACGAACGCGCCATAAACCCACTAAACCCGCCACGAACCCCGGCATTATGCCGACAATCCCGACATTAGCCCGTACCCTGACGTATTGAAAGTTCCGCCCGGCCCCGGGTTTCCCACGGGATTATCTCTTCGCTGCACGTATTTCCGCGACCCGATCTTCAGAGGGGCCTGGCCACTGGATGCCATCCCGGATCAGTGTTGCCGGCAAACGCGAGGAAGTCTTTGTATCTCCAGGAGAAGAACCTGGATGTGTTCTTCATCACGCTCAATAACTCAGGGAAGCATTTCTCGCCGTCCACTATGTACAACGATTACGCGATCAGCGAGCGGCTCTTTCACTGGCAGTCCCAGAGTACGACATCGGCATCGCTCTACAAACGATTCCATATGAAAGCGGAATACGTGCGGACAAAAGGGTTCGAGCCACTCCAGCAGGAACAGATGATCATCGCGTACGTGAAGAAGCATGGATCCATCCGGAGGGCTGAAGTGGCGGATCTCTGTAAAATCAGCGATGACCAGGCGAAACGATTGTTGAAATCCCTGTCAGAAATCCACGAAGAATTCAAAATGGTGGGCGTCCGTCGCGGTGCACACTATGTTTGGGAAGGACGCCGGGAATGAGCGAATTTCCCATAAGTATGGGCGCGCCCATATCTCTGCCCATAACTATCAATCGGACCCCCGGGGGACTAATAATCAGGGCAAGCGCGAGCGCGTGTTGTATCTCAGGGAGAAGAATCTCCATGTCTTTTCTCCGCTGAATAAATCCGGGAAGCATTTCTTGCCGTCCACAATGTACAACGATTACGCGATCAGCGAGCGGCTCTAACACTTGCAATCTCAGAGTACGACCTCGGCATCGTCCCCGACCGGTTTGAGGTATGTTAACGGTACTTCGAAAGTGCTGCTGTTTGTCCGGGAGTTTAACAAGATTGGGAATGTTTCGCAGCCGTTCGTTTGCTGATGGACTGCACGTTATGTGAGCCATGAGGGGAGCAAGCCGATGAGTATTGTGTGGCGGCTGAATACGGAGATTCCGGCGTGGTTTATGAGGATGGCGGGAAGGGGATTTGATTTGGGTGTGAACTCGTGTTCATGTGCGTTTCTACAGAGCAAAAATTTCAGCGATACTTCTGCCCGAAGGGATCTCGTGCTCCCCACTCTTCCTTCGGTCCTGAAGATCTACCGGGCCTGAACCTCCGGTAGCTTCCGGAAATATTCAAAAGAATTTTTCTCATCATCCCCTGTTCCCGGCACCCGCGTCTCGTTCAGGTAATAGCCCGGCAGGTACCGGTAAATATTCTTAAACTCCATGCCCGGGAG
Organism: Methanoregula sp.; assembly: GCA_041663625.1. Taxonomy (GTDB): domain Archaea; phylum Halobacteriota; class Methanomicrobia; order Methanomicrobiales; family Methanospirillaceae; genus Methanoregula. The sequence goes on along the minus strand of JBAYMI010000295.1, from coordinate 86 downwards.
CGTCACCGGCGTCGCGGCCAGGGCGCGGAGGATGCGTATCGTGCAGTCTTCCGGAATGGCGGTGCACTCGTTCATCTCACCCGGCC
>JBAYMI010000294.1:0-3557 GCA_041663625.1 Methanoregula sp. | reverse complement strand
CTCCCGGTGGGGATCGTTGCCATCATCCTTGGCATGAAAATTCTCCCGCAGCGGGATCCCGTGGCCCCCGCAGCGAGACTGGATATCCCCGGGGTCCTGCTGATCTTTGTCGCGCTCTCCACGCTGATCGTAGGCCTGACCTCGGTCCAGGGCAGCAATGCCCTGCTTGGGATGATCGCCCTTGTCACGTCAGCGATATTCTGGATCCTCTTCATTGTCCGGGAGCGCCGGGCGGCACAGCCCCTCGTCAATCTCAGCCTCTTTGTAAACCGCGGTTACTCGCTCCAGAACGTGAACGTGATGCTGATCCAGATGGCGATGGCCGGTGTCATGGTCATCATGCCCTTCTACCTTGAGCTGGTCAAGAAGATCCCCACGGACAATGCCGGCACGATCCTGCTCGCGCTGCCCATCGGCATGATCCTGACCGCCCCGCTTGCCGGCAGGATCTCGGATGTGATCGGGACGAAGAAACCGATCATCACGGGTTTTGTCATCTGCACGATTGCCCTTTTCCTCCTCTCCACGCTCTCTGCCCATACGAGCGTGGGACACATCGGCATCTACCTCTTCCTCTTAGGCGCCGGCACCGGTATCGCCTTCTCGCCGTTGAACAGCGCTGTTATGGGCGAGTGCGAGGCAAAGGACCGGGGGTCCACGAGCGGTCTTGTCAAGATGATGACCAACCTCGGGTCATCGCTCGGAGTTGCGTTCGTGATGCTGGTTGCCACGATTGCAGCGGGACCAAAGCTTGCCGAGTATTCCGCTCATACCCTTGACGGGGCGGGCCTCGCATCCGCATTCGATGCTGCATTCCTGTTCTGCATGGGCCTGGAGATCCTCGGGATCGTGCTGATGCTCGCGGTTGCGGAGAAGGAGCCTTCGGGAAGCGGTGACGGGGAAGTTGCAATGGGATTTTAAAAAAAGATGAGGAGACCTGGGAGAATCAAAACCCTCACCGAATCTGCCCGATACCGATCTCTCTGAGCGGATTTCCCTTTTTAGGTGTATCAACACCGTTATTTTCCTGTGCGCGAAGTACTACTCCAATGACCGTCACGGCCTCTTCCCCTCCTGAAGATCCGACCGTCACGGCCGAAGATCGCGCCCGGGCCGCATTGTTCCACGATCTCACCCGGTGGCGCGAGCAGCTCTCCCGTTCAGTTGCCCGCAACAACCTCACCATCCGGAGCGAGAGTATTGCAGCCGCGACGAACCGGATCATCCTCTCGCTTCTTTTCCTGCGGATCGCGGAAGACCGGGGGTGTATCGCGGGAGGTGCCCTCCAGGAACTTCATGAACAGCCGGATCTTTACGGGCAGCTGCTTGAGGTAACGGCCCCGCTCGCGGTAGTGTGGGATCTGCCGGAAGAGACCCCCCGCCAGGCCCCCGTCCCCATGGGAACGATTGTCATCGAGGATCGCGTTATTCGTGCAATCGTCTCCCGTCTCATCTCGCCGGACCGGAACTACCGGTTCGATACTCTCGGGACTGAAGTCATTGCTGACGTGCTGGCCCGCTTCCTGACCCGGACGATCCGGCGATCGGCAACGCATCATGCGGACGTGGTCGATACCCACGACACCGTCCTCTCCTGCGGGGCGGCCCCCCTGCCTCTTGCGGCCATCCGGTATCTCGCGGAGAGCTCCGTTCACGCGATCCTTGCCACCCGCTCAGGGCGCGAACTGCTGCCGCCGCGGATCGTGGACCCGGCCTGCGGGACCGGGACGATTCTCATCTCTGCCTACGAGGCGCTGCTCAGGGGGACGGGACCGGGCAGGCTGACCTATGAGGAGCGGCATGCGATCCTCACCGGCTCGGTACACGGGGTGGATATCAGTCCTCACGCGGTGGCAGTGACAAAGATCCTCCTCTTCTTCCGGCTCTGTGAGGGCTGTGCAGGGGAGCTGCCCCTTCAGGAGTTTCTCGATCGTGCCGGCAGCGTGTTCCATGATCTCCGGCATACCATCCGGTGCGGGAACGCGGTCATCGGCCCGGACATAACCGGCGATGAGTCCTGGTCGTTCTGTCCGGTGCGGGAGCGCCACCTGCTCAACCTGTTTGCGTGGGATGCGGAGTTTCCGGAGATCTTCGGGTCAGGGCGGTTTGACGCCGTCATCTCATCTCTTCCCGAGGGCCGTCCCGAGAAGAAAGAATGGATCCAGCAGTACCTTCAGCGGCACTATGCGGTCTATGATCCGGCTGCCGGCCGCTCGTTCTTCTTCATCGAGCGGGGGCTTTCCCTGATCCGGCCCGGCGGGATCCTGGGGATATGCTCGGGGGACCACTGGCTGCGGGGACGACCGGCCACTTCCCTGCGGGCCCTGCTCTCATCCCGGCAGGTTGATGAGATCGTGGAGTTTCAAGGAAAAGATGACGGAGAGATCAGGGATGGGATCTGCCTTCTCCGCGTAACCAGCCAGCCCCTGTCCCACCGGCCCCGCGTTGCGCTGGCAGCCCCCGGTTTTTCCGGAGATATCGCGGCGTATGTGAAGGCCCATGCATTTCCCCTTGACTGTGAGGCTCTGGGGGATGGTGGCTGGGCGCTCCATGATACCCGGGCGGAAATGATCCTCAGGAAGGTGAGCCGGCACAGTACGCCGCTTGAAGAATACGTGATGGGACAGGTGTACACCGGCATCCGGATTGACGGGGACGATCCGTTCGTGATCGATGAGGCCCGGGCACGCGAGTGGCTCCGGCGCGATCAGCGGTGCAAACCCTTTGTCCGCAGGATTATTGCAGGAGCTGACATCGGGCGCTGCCGGTCCGGCCAACCGGAAACATTCCTCATACTTATCCCGCGGGGATGGACGCTCGCCCATCCCGGTGCCTCAGAGAAACCCTGGCAATGGTTCCGGCACCGGCACCCGCTCATCGCCCGGTACCTGCAACCATTCTCTGCAATCCTGAAAGCCCGGGCCGGGCCGGATGCACTATGGTGGGAGACTGCGAGCAATGAGTTCTGGCAGGACCCGCGGAAAAAGATCCTCTTTCCCGCGCAATTCGGCCAGCCGGAATTTCTGCCTGATACCGGCCGAAGCGTCGGTGATGAGTCCGTGTGCGCGATCCCCTCTGCCGGCCTGTACCTTGCCGGGGTCCTGAGCAGCCGGCTCATGACATTTGTGTTCAACAGGACTGTGCAGCAGCATATGCAAGACCAGGAAATTTTTGCCTGGGAGGATCTCAGGACTCTCCCTGTTTATACCCCGGATCTTGATCGGCCGGAAGACCGGGCCCGGCACGAGCGGATGGAGAAACTGGTGCGCCGGTTGATCGATCTCAAGAAAAATGTACGGCATGCCCGGACAGATCCGGAGCGTGAATCCCTGCAGCAGAAGATCCGGGCAGCGGATGCCCTGATTGATACGCTGGTGTACGAACTCTACGGATTGACGACGGAGGAGATCTCCTTCGTGGAATCCGTCATGCCGGAAGATTCTGCGCCGTGACCCCCTCTAAAACGGTCATATTGGCATCCGGTGAGTGGTTTTTTTCAGACAGGCTGAACCCTGTCCGGAAAAAGGGGGCGCTGGAAGCCCGCTATTTTGCAGGTT